>NZ_JBEYVV010000031.1:0-82015 GCF_040644155.1 Streptomyces sp. NPDC047022
AGAGTAGGACGCCGCCGAACAAATTTTGAGGGAAACCCCGCACCATACGGTGCGGGGTTTTCTGCTTTCTGGTGCGTTTCAGCGCGTTTCAGGAGCGTGAAAGAGCCCCTGAAACGCGCTGAAACGCACCCCTGAGATTGCCCCTCGAGGTCGAAAGTCAGCTCACAGCCGGCCCGCTGCCTTGAGTGCCAGATAGGCGTCCGCCAGCGCCGGTGCCAGATCGTCGGGTGTCGCGTCTACGACAGTGACGCCCCGGCGGCGCAGTTGCTCGGCCGTGCGTGCGCGCTCTCCCTGTGCCTGCGCAGCCGCCGCGGCCTCATACACCGCGTCTGTGTTTCCCCTGGCCGCCGCCATACCCGCGATGTGCGGGTCCGCCACCGAGGCGAGCAGCACCGTATGGCGCTGGGTGAGGCGGGGCAGTACCGGGAGAAGGCCCTCCTCGATGGGAGCCGCGTCGAGGGTGGTCAGCAGGACGATCAAGGACCGGCGCGGTGCCGTACGGAGGACGGTGCTCGCAAGGCCTCGGGCGTCCGTTTCCATGAGCTCCGGCTCGAGTGTCGCCATGGCGTTGACCAGCGATGGCATGAGCTCACGGGCGGCACGCCCCTGGACGAGGGCGCGTACCCGGCGGTCGTATGCCAGTAGATCCACCCGGTCCCCGGCCCGTGAGGCCAGTGCCCCCAGCAGCAGTGCCGCGTCCATGGAGGCGTCCAGACGCGGGACATCGCCGACCCGTCCGGCCGAGGTACGGCCCGTGTCCAGGACCAGCAGGATGTGGCGATCACGTTCGGGGCGCCAGGTGCGTACCGCGACCGTGGTCTGACGGGCCGTCGCGCGCCAGTCGATGGAACGCGTGTCGTCCCCTGGCACGTAGTCCCGCAGGCTGTCGAACTCGGTTCCCTCACCTCGTGTCAGAACACTGGTCCGGCCGTCGAGTTCGCGGAGCCGGGCCAGCTTGGAGGGGAGGTGTTTGCGGCTCGTGAAGGGCGGTAGCGCCCGTACCACCCAGGGCACTTTGTGGGTGCCCTGGCGTGCGAAGAGACCGAGCGGGCCATAGGAGCGGACTGTGACACGGTCGGCGTGCCGGTCACCACGACGGGTGGGACGCAGACGGGTGGTCACTCGACGGCGCTCTCCCGGAGGGACCGTCAGACGGTGGCGCGATGCCTCCACTTCGGTGCCGGGCTGCCAGCTGCTGGGCGGCCAGGCGTCACGTAGGCGGGCGCGCAGGGGGCGGTTCGAGGGGTTCGTGACGGTGAGTGTCACGTCCGCGGCTTCGCCCAGGCGTACGGAGGTGTCGCCGGAACGGTTCAGGCTCAGTCGGCGCACCGGTGCGGCGAGCGCGTAGTCGCAGGCGCACGCCAGGGCGAGTGGGCCGTTGACGGCGAGGATGCCCGTCCAGCCGGGCTCCCAGATGCCGACGGGAAGGGTGCCGAGAGCCGCCAGGAGCGCGGCGCGTCCGGTGAGTGCCATCAGCGGGGGACGGGGACGTGGGTGAGGATCGCGTTGATGACCGAGTCGGCGGTCACGCCCTCCATCTCAGCCTCGGGGCGGAGCTGGACACGGTGCCGGAGCGTCGGAAGCGCCAGGGCTTTCACGTCGTCCGGAATGACGTAGTCACGGCCCGTCAGCCATGCCCAGGCCCTGGACGTGGCCAGGAGGGCCGTCGCGCCACGGGGTGACACACCGAGGGTGAGCGACGGGGACTCGCGGGTGGCGCGGCAGATGTCAACGACGTAGCCGGCGATCTCGGGTGAGACCGTCGTCTTGGCGACGGCGGCGCGTGCGGCTTCGAGGTCGGCCGCGTTGGCCACGGGACGTACTCCGGCGGCGCGCAGGTCCCTCGGGTTGAAGCCGGCGGCGTGGCGGGTGAGGACGTCGATCTCGTCCTGGCGCGATGGCAGGGGGATCGTCAGCTTGAGCAGGAACCGGTCCAGTTGGGCTTCTGGAAGGGGATACGTCCCCTCGTACTCGACCGGGTTCTGCGTCGCCGCGACCAGGAACGGGTCGGGCAGCGGGCGCGGGGTTCCATCGACCGTGACCTGGCGCTCCTCCATCGCTTCGAGGAGGGAGGACTGGGTCTTGGGCGGCGTGCGGTTGATCTCGTCCGCGAGGAGCAGGTTGGTGAAGACCGGACCGGGCTGGAAGGAGAACTCGGCGGTCCGCGCGTCGTAGACGAGGGAGCCCGTCACATCGCTCGGCATCAGGTCGGGGGTGAACTGGATCCGCTTGGTGTCGAGTTCGAGCGCGGACGCCAGAGCCCGGACGAGCAGGGTCTTGGCGACGCCGGGCACGCCTTCGAGGAGGACGTGTCCGCGGCACAGGAGGGCGACGACGAGGCCGGTCACGGCGGGGTCCTGGCCGACCACAGCTTTGGCGATCTCGGCGCGCAGGGCCTCCAGCGAGGTGCGGGCGTCGCCCGCGTCCCCGGCGTACCCGGCGTTGTCAGTGGTCGGGTCCATCATGGACGGCGTACCTCTCCTTCGAGGGCGTCGAGTTGGTCGGCGAGCGCGATCAGGGCCGCGTCGTTGTTGGGTTGCGAGCCGAAGAGCAGGGATTGCAGGGACTGTTCGTCGCCGTGCAGGTGCGCGGACAGTGCGGGGAGCAGCGCCTCGGGCGTGTGCGCCTGGGCGAGGGGGATGCCCACGAGGGGTGCGAGGCGCGCGCGGGTGGCGGAGCGCAGAGCGGTGGCCACGCGGTCGCGGGCGCTCGCCTTGCGGTAGAGGCGGGCGCGGCCTTCGACGGTTTCGGAGGCGCGGATCGCGACGGGGAGTTTTTCGGGGACGAGAGGGCCGAGTCGGCGGGCCCGCCAAAGTGCGGCCAGTGCCGCGGCGATGAAGAGTTGCAGGGTTCCCCAGAGCCAGCTCGCGGGGAGCAGGTCGAAGAAGGTCTTGCGGCCCGCGTCGGTGGCGGTGGTGTCGGACAGCGAGGGGAGGTACCAGACCAAATGGGAGCGGGAACCGAGCAGTTGCAGGGCGAGCGAGGCGTTGCCCTGCTCGTCGAGACCGTCGTTGTAGAGGATGGCGGCCGAGCCGAGGACGACGGTGTCGCCGCCCGAGGAGGCGGGGAGGCGCACCAGGCTGGGCAGGCCGTCGCTGGGGTAGCAGGTGTCGGCGTGGGCGGCGGTCGTGCGGTAGCGGACCCCGGCCGTGTCGGCGCTGCCCGCTCGCCGGGCGGCGGCCAGGGCGCATCCGGGGTCCAGCGTCGAGTCGATACTGGTGACGGGGTCGGCCGAGACTCCGGGGGCGAGGGTGCCGACCGATGTGTCGGGGGCGATCAGGACCGTCCGGCCGCCGGAGTCCTTCGTCGCCTGGTGGGCCAGCTGTTGCTGGCGTGGCGTCAGCTGGTCGGGCGCGGTGATGAGAAGCGTGGTGTCGGGGCCGACCGCGGCGCGTGCGTCATCGAGGGTGGTGACGACGCGTGTGGACACTCCCCGGTCGGCGAGGAGTGCGGCGACGGCGTGGCTGCCGTAGGGGTCGGCGGAGCGTGGGTCGAGGCGGCCGTGGCGGGTGTCGGAGCGGATGACGGCGACCGTGACGGCGCCGATGAGGAGAAGGACGACGGCGAGCAGGATCCCGCGTGTCCGCGTCCACACATGGCGCGGGGTGGGCGAGACCGAGGTGGACGTGAGCGTGGCCTCGGTGGTCATCGGGCGCCTCCCTGGCCGGTGTTGTCGGCCGTGGCGAGGGCGGTGTCGGTGAGCTTGGGTTTGGTGCGCTCCAGGTCGTCGTCGAGGGCGGCGAGCCGGCGGTATGCGGTTTCGCTCGCGGCCCGGCCGCCGTATGTGACGTCGTCGAAGTCCCGGGCGGCGGTGCGCAGCCGGTCCGCGTGGACGGGCAGGGCGCGGGCGGCTTCGGCGGCGGTCTCGTCTGCGGTGCGGCCGGGGCGTACATCGAGCAGGGCGCGCTCTTCCAGGGACCGGACGATCGCGCGCATGCGTTCCTGGACGGCCTGGTTCCAGTGGCCTTGGGCGGCGTGTGCCTCCGCGGCCGCGCGGTGTTCGGCGGCACTTCGGGGCCTGTCGTCGAATAGGACCGCGGAGGTGGTGGGCATGCGGCGCGGTGTGCCCAGGCGCCACCACAGGCCTGCGATGAGCGCTAGGACCACCAGCACGATGACGAACAGGCCCACCCATCCACCGGGCGTCGCGGTCGAGGCGTCCCCGAAGAGCCGGTCGATCCAGTCCCAGAAGGCATTGAGGGCGCGCTGCAGCAGTCCGGGGTCGTTCTCGTGGTACAGCCGCTTGGACAGCTCACGCCGGGCCGCTTCCCGCGCCGGGTCGCGCGAGATGGTCACCGGTGGTTCGCCGCCCTTGCGCGACAGCACCGGTGCGACGCTCAGCATTCCCCCCGTGAAGCTCACCGCATCAGCCCCTTGGGGTGGCGCCGGCAGCGGCGGGTCCGTGGTCCTGCAGGCCGGCGGCGCGGGCCAGGTCGAGGTCGAGGGCCTCGCGGCGGATGCGCTGGTCGATGTAGAGCAGCACGGCCACCCCGGTGGTGAGCGGGAAGGTGATCATGCGTCCGATGACCGAACCGATCCCGCTGACGATGAGGAACGTCCAGCCGAGGCCGCTGTCGTTGCCGTTGACGAGGCTGGTGATGCCGCCTCCGTCGAGTTCCCCGGCGAGGATGACGAACGGGAGCACGATGAGCGAGGAGACGATCGACGCGATGAGTTGTGCGAGCAGCTGAATGCCGAAGATCCGCCACCACGAGCCGCGCACGAGTTTCGCGGAGCGGCTCAGCGACTTGCGGATGCTCTGGCGCTCCAGCATCAGGGCGGGTGCGGCGAGCGAGTAGCGGTTCATGATCCACAGGGCGATCACGGCGGCGCCGAGACCGCCGAGGGTCGCCAGCGCGACACCGCCGGCGGTCGATGCGGTGGTGGCCACGAGGATGCCGGGAAGTATGCCCACCGCCATGATCGCGAAGGCCATGAGCGGCAGCAGCAGAGCGAGACCGGCCAGCCTGATCAGCTGAGGGCGGGGCAGACGCCCGGTCGTCGCGGAGGCCGATGTCTTGCCGAGTACGGCCCGGCTGGTGACGGGTGTGAGCAGGCCCGTCGCGGCGATCGCGGCGAGCAGGACGATCAGCAGCGTGGCGCCGGAGCTCAGCATCGCGTCGCCCATGGCATGGCTCAGATCGCGCGCGGACGCGTCGGGGTTGTTCAGGGTGCCCGCGGTGGCGCTGTCCTCCAGCACGAGCTTTTGCAGCAGGAGGACGGCGGTCTCCATGACGACGGCGATGGCCAGCGAGATGCCGAGGACCGTGCGCCAGTGCGCGCGCATCGTGGAGACCGCGCCGTCGAGGAGCTCGCCGACGCCGAGCGGGCGCAGCGGGATGACGCCGGGCTTCGCGGCGGGCGGAGGACCCCAGGCGCCGCCCCAGGCCGTGTTCGGGCCGCCGTATCCGTAGCCGGGAGCGCCCCAGCCACGGGGTCCGCCCGGGGCTCCGTGGCCGCCGGGACCCGCGGGCGGGCGGGCACCCCAGCCCGGTCCGGGCTGAGGCGGAGGCGCGGCCTGGCCGGGCCCCTGAGGCTGAGGAGCGGTCCACTGCCCGGGCGGGGGCTGCTCCTTGGACCACGTCGGTGGCTGCGGCTGACCGGCGCCGTCATGGTCCGAGGGCTGCTCCGACGGCTGGGCGCCGGACGTGCCCGGCTGTTGCCCGTCGGAGGGGGCAGATCCGGGCGAGGCCCAGCCCGGAGTGTCTTCCATCGTCGCTCCTTCACGCTGCCCGTCGGCGTTCGCGGGCGAGTTGGCAGCCATCGTGCCACGCGGGGTCCGTTGGCGGACCAGCGGGAGAGGTGGCCGCACGCCTTCAATTGTCCGCCGGATACGGGGCAGACTGACCGCATGGCTGATCAGCGCGCGCAATCCGGTGAGGACAGGCAGTGGGCGGGGATACCGGTGATCCGCTGGGACGAGCCGCCCGAGGGGCCGGTACTGGTACTTCTCGATCAGAGAAGGCTGCCGGCCGAGGAAGTCGAGTTCGTGTGCACGGACGCGCCTGCCCTGGTGGAGGCGATCCGCACGCTTGCCGTGCGTGGTGCGCCCCTGCTCGGGATCGCCGGTGCGTACGGGGTCGCGCTCGCCGCCGTGCGCGGCTTCGACGTGGAGGAGGCCGCCGCCGCGCTGGCGGAGGCCCGGCCCACCGCGGTGAACCTGGCTGTCGGTGTGCGCAGGGCTCTGGCCGCGTTCCGAGCCGCGCTCGCCGACGGCGGTGGCCAGGAGCGGGCCGCCGCCGCGGCGCTCGATGCGGCGCGGAGGCTGCACCGGGAGGACGCCGAGGGCAGCGCGCGTATGGCGCGGCACGGTCTGGCGCTGCTGGACGAGTTGCTGCCGGGCGGTGGACACCGGGTGCTCACGCACTGCAACAGTGGGGCGCTGGTCTCCGGCGGGGAGGGCACGGCGTTCGCGGTGGCTCTGGCGGCGCACCGGGCGGGGCGGCTGCGCAGGCTGTGGGTGGACGAGACGCGTCCTTTGCTGCAAGGTGCTCGCTTGACGGCATACGAGGCGGCGCGCAACGGGATGGCGTACACCTTGCTCACGGACAACGCGGCGGGCTCGCTGTTCGCGGCGGGCGAGGTGGACGCCGTGCTGGTCGGGGCGGACCGGATCGCGGCCGACGGTTCGGTGGCGAACAAGGTGGGGAGCTATCCGCTTGCTGTGCTGGCGAAGTACCACCATGTTCCGTTCATCGTGGTGGCGCCGGTGACAACGGTGGACCCTGCCACGCCGGACGGAGCGTCCATCGAGGTCGAGCAGCGGCCCGGGTACGAGGTGACGGAATTCATCGCGCCCCGGGTGCCGATGGCGGGAGCGGAAGCGGGAGGCGGGATACCGGTGGCACCCCTGGGGACCCAGGCGTTCAATCCGGCGTTCGATGTGACGCCGCCCGAGCTCGTGACGGCGATCGTCACCGAAACGGGCGTCGTTTCGCCCGTGACGGCCGAGGCACTCGCTGTGCTGTGTGACAGGTCACGCCAGGTAACGATTTAGTTAATGGGATGATGTGGTCCATGAAGGGACGAGTCCTTGTCGTCGACGACGACACCGCACTGGCCGAGATGCTCGGCATCGTGCTGCGTGGTGAGGGTTTTGAGCCGTCTTTCGTAGCCGACGGTGACAAGGCGCTGGCCGCTTTCCGTGAGGCAAAGCCCGACCTGGTGCTCCTCGACCTGATGCTGCCCGGACGGGACGGCATCGAGGTGTGCCGTCTGATCAGGGCCGAGTCCGGTGTGCCGATCGTCATGCTCACCGCCAAGAGCGACACCGTGGATGTGGTGGTCGGTCTGGAGTCGGGAGCGGATGACTACATCGTCAAGCCGTTCAAGCCGAAGGAGTTGGTCGCCCGTATCCGGGCGCGGCTGCGGAGGTCGGAGGAGCCGGCGCCCGAGCAACTGGCCATAGGCGATCTCGTCATCGATGTGGCCGGTCACTCCGTGAAGCGGGACGGCCAGTCCATCGCGCTGACTCCGCTGGAGTTCGACCTGCTGGTGGCGCTGGCACGCAAGCCGTGGCAGGTGTTCACCCGCGAAGTCCTGCTGGAGCAGGTCTGGGGCTACCGCCACGCCGCGGACACCCGTCTTGTCAATGTTCATGTCCAGCGGCTGCGCTCCAAGGTCGAGAAAGACCCGGAGCGGCCGGAGATCGTGGTGACCGTACGTGGTGTCGGCTACAAGGCCGGACCCAGCTGACATGTCGCGGGACAGTGCCGCTGCGGCGCCCGGTGAGCCGGGAGTCCGTCCTCAGCGGCCTGTCGGTCGACGGAGTTCCGGCTGGGACGGTTTCTTCGAGGGCGGGCTGCTTCAGGGCGGAGTCCAGGGCAGCCCGGTCCTTCGGCTGGTGATGCGCTGGGTGCGTCGTCCGCTGCTGCCTGTGATGAGGCTGTGGCGGCGCAACATCCAGCTCAAGATCGTCGTGACGACGCTGCTGATGTCGCTCGGCGTGGTGCTGCTGCTCGGCTTCGTCGTGATCGGGCAGGTGCGCAACGGTCTGCTGGACGCCAAGGTGAAGGCGTCGCAGAGCCAGGCCGTGGGCGGTTTCACGGTCGCCGGGCAGAAGGCCGACAGCGTGGCCAGCGCGAGCGACGGCAACGACAACCCCGGCACCGGCAGCAACCCCGTGCAGAACGTCAGCGGGTGGATGGGCGACCTCGTCGAGTCGCTCTCCAGCGGTGGCCAGGGCGCCTTCGACGTGGTCACGCTCAGCACGACCGCCGCGGACGACGGCAACCGCGGACTCGGGCCGCGCGCGTCGGGCGGGGTGGACCCGAGCCAGAGCGTTCCGGAGAACCTGCGCAAGCGCCTCGACGCCGGCATGGGAGTGGCCCAGAGCTACACCCGCATCGTCTATACGGACGGTGACCGGGACCCGCAGCCAGGGCTGATCATCGGCAAGCAGATCAATGACCCGAACGGGGATCCGTACCAGCTGTACTACCTCTTCCCGCTCACGCAGGAGGAGAAGTCGCTGAGCCTGGTCAAGGGGACGCTCGCGACCGCGGGACTGTTCGTGGTCGTCCTTCTCGGCGCCATCGCCTGGCTCGTGGTGCGCCAGGTCGTCACACCCGTGCGGATGGCCGCGGGAATCGCCGAACGGCTCTCCGCGGGCCGTCTGCAGGAACGTATGAAGGTCACCGGCGAGGACGACATCGCCCGCCTGGGTGAGGCCTTCAACAAGATGGCCCAGAACCTTCAGCTGAAGATCCAGCAGCTGGAGGACCTGTCGCGGATGCAGCGGCGGTTCGTGTCCGATGTGTCGCACGAGCTGCGCACTCCGCTGACCACCGTGCGGATGGCGGCCGACGTCATCCACGAGGCGCGCGCCGATTTCGACCCGGTGACCGCGCGGTCGGCGGAGCTGCTCGCCGACCAGCTGGACCGGTTCGAGTCGCTGCTCGCGGACCTGCTGGAGATCAGCCGTTTCGACGCTGGCGCGGCGGCGCTGGACGCCGAGCCGATCGATCTGCGCGAGGTGGTGCGCCGCGTGGTGAGCGGGGCCGCGCCGCTGGCCGAACGCAAGGGCACACAGATCCGGGTCGTGGGCGACCAGCAACCCGTGGTGGCGGAGACGGACGCCCGTCGCGTGGAGCGCGTGCTGCGCAACCTCGTGGTCAACGCGGTCGAGCACGGCGAGGGCAAGGACGTCACGGTCAAGCTCGCCGCGGCGGGCGGCGCGGTCGCGATCGCCGTGCGCGATTACGGTGTGGGGCTCAAGCCCGGCGAGGCGACCCGGGTGTTCAGCCGCTTCTGGCGGGCGGACCCGGCACGCGCGCGTACCACCGGCGGTACGGGGCTCGGGCTGTCCATCGCTTTGGAGGACGCACGGCTGCACGGTGGCTGGCTTCAGGCGTGGGGCGAGCCGGGCGGCGGTTCGCAGTTCCGGCTGACACTGCCGCGGACCGCCGACGAGCCACTGCGGGGTTCCCCGATACCCCTCGAACCGATGGATTCCCGCCGCAACCGCGGGCTCGGTGACGCCGGGCTGCCGCATGGCGGCTCCGGCGGCAAGCTCGCCACAGTGCCGGTGCAGGCGACCGGTGAGAAGGCGCCGCCGCACGCGTCGATCACGCCGCGGCCGGCAGCGGTGCCGACGGCGGACCCGACCGCGCTGCCCGGCAACGGCGCGCGGGTCGTGCCGAGGCCCGCCGGGGCCGTGCGGAGTGGCGACGACAGGACACAGGGGCCCGCGCAGGGCGGTGGGCCCGACGAGCGGGAGCAAGGGGAGGCGTTTCGTGGGCGCTGAGGGGGGCGGCCGACGGCGCTCGCTGCGCTGGGGAGTCTTTGCCGGCTGTGGTGCCGTGCTGATGACGGGGTGCGCCTCGATGCCGGACAGCGGGGGGCTGAGCGGAGTGGAGTCCACGCCCCGCCAGGAAGCGCAGGTCCGGGTCTTTGCCGTGCCGCCACGTGAGAACGCGGGGCCCGCGGAGATCGTGCAGGGCTTCCTTGAGGCCCTGACCAGCGACGATCCACAGTACGAGATGGCGCAGAAGTATCTGACGGACGGCGCGCGCCGCCGGTGGAATCCGAACGCCTCGACCACGGTGCTGTCCGACGGGCCCAATCCGGTGACACAGCGCCCCGTGGGGGACCAGGAGACGAATGACGCCGCGTACGTCCTGACAGGCAGCAGGCTCGCCGTCGTGGACGAGCAGCACGCCTACAGGCCGGACTCGGGCGGCTACAGCGGAACGGTGCACCTCACGCTGGAGAAGTCGACCAGGCAGTGGCGCATCGACTCGTTGCCCCCGGGCGTGGTGATGGGGAAGTCCGACTTCCAGCGCAACTACGTGTCGGTCAACAAGTACTACTTCGCCTCGAACGTGCCCGCCGGGCCGGGCGGGCAGCTGAGCACCGTCGCGGACCCGGTGTATGTGCGCAGCAAGGTGGACCCGGTGACGTCCATGGTCAGTTCGTTGCTGAGGGGGCCCACGCGCTGGCTGGACCCCGTGGCGACGTCGAGTTTCCCTTCGGGCACGGCGCTCATGAAGGGCGTCACCTCCCTGTCGCCCGATGACCAGAACAAACTGACGGTGCCGCTCAACGGCAAGGCCGACCGGGTCGGGCAGACACAGTGCTCCAGGATGGCCGCGCAACTGCTGTTCACGCTCCAGGACCTGACACCCACCGGCGTGAGCGAGGTCGAACTGCAGCGGTCGAACGGCAGAAGACTGTGCGCGCTGAACGAGGACCGGGCCGAGACCATCGCCTCGCACGGCACGGCCAGGCGTCCCCAGTACGAGTACTTCCTCGACGGCAAGCAGAGGCTTGTCCGGCTGCCGAGCGGCAGCACGTCCACGGAGCCCGACCCGGTGCCGGGCGCACTGGGCGAGGAGACCAAGAAGCTGGGCGCGGCAGCCGTCTCGCGTGACGAGGAGAGCGCGGCGGCGGTCTCGGCCGACGGGCGGTACCTGTACGTGGGGTCGCTCGTGGCGGGTGCCTCGACCGGCGATGCGGTGCTGAGCAGTGAGGGCCTGTCGCCGCAGGACCGGCTGATCACGCCGAGCTGGGACGGCGGGGGTGACCTGTGGGTGGAGGACAGGGACCCGAAGCACCCCCGGCTGGTGATGCTGCAGAAGGGCGCGGGCCAGCCGGTGGAGGTGCACACCCCGGAGCTCGACGGACGCGTCGACGCGGTGCGGGTGGCCGCGGACGGCGTGCGGATCGCGTTGATCGTGGAGAAGGAGCACAAGACGTCGCTGCAGATCGGGCGCATCGACCGGGAGCGCGGGACCGACGGCCGGCTCGACGTGTCGATCCTCGGGCTGCATTCCGTGACCCCTCAGCTGGAGGAGGTCACGGCCATGTCGTGGGCCGGTGACAGTCGGCTCGTGCTGGTCGGGCGCGAGTCCGGCGGGGTGCAGCAGCTGCGGTATGTGCAGGTCGACGGGTCCACGCCGGCCGGGAACGCGCCGGCGTCGCTCACGGGCGTCAAGCAGATAGCGGCGTCCGAGGACGACCGGCTGCCGCTGGTGGCGTATTCGGAGGACGGGATCGTGCGTCTGTCGGCCGGGGCGCAGTGGCAGAAGGTCCTCAAGGACGGGACGGCCCCCATCTACCCGGGGTGACCTCCCCGGCCCCTGCGGTTATCCACAAGGGATATCCACAGGGGGTTTCCACAGCCCTGGCAGCCCGCCGTCCGCGTTGGCACAGTGGTGGTCATGCGCGGGTGGTGGCAAGACCTCACCGACCTGGTGCTGCCGGCCGAGTGCGGCGGTTGCGGCAGGCCGCGCACGATGCTCTGCTCGAAGTGCCGCGCGGCGCTCCACGGCGCCGCGCCGCGCCGGGTGAGACCGACGCCGGAGCCGTCCGGGCTGCCCCCGGTCCACGCGGCGGCGGGGTACGCGGGCGTGGTGCGCGCCGCCCTCCTGGCCCACAAGGAGCGGGGTGCCCTGGCGCTGGCGGCACCGCTCGGCACGGCCCTGGCAGGGGCCGTACGGGCGGGTCTGGCCGGGGGCGGTGCCGGGCCCGGCTGCGGGGTGCCCGTGCTGCTGGTGCCCGTGCCCTCCGCGCGCCGGGCGGTGCGGGCGAGGGGGCACGATCCGGTGCGGCGGATGGCTCTCGCGGCGGCGGGAGAGCTGCGCCGCAGCGGGACCACGGCCCGGGTGACGGCCGTGCTGCGGCAGCGGCGTCCGGTGGCCGACCAGGCCGGACTCAACTCAAGGCAGCGGCTCGTCAACCTGGCGGACGCACTGGAGGTGGCCGGCGGGGGCGTCCGGCTCCTGGCAGGCGGACGGGTGGTCCTCGTGGACGACGTGATGACCACGGGCGCGTCGCTGTGCGAGGCGGCGCGCGCCGTCCGGGATGCGCTTGCCGACGCCCGGACGGGGGACACGGAGGTGTATGCGGGCGTCGCAGGGGAAGCAAGGGGGGAACGAAGAGGGGTGCGGACAACGGAACGGGCGTATCGGACGCAGGCGCCCCAGGGAATGGCCGCCGGGAACGGCCTTGTGGACCGCGTCCGGGCGGCGGTAGTCGCTGCCTCGCCGGAGGCTTTCGAAACAAATCGGAACTGATCGAGAACTTGCGTCGTTGCAGGTAATGAGCAGGTCAATTCACCTGAACGGAGGTACGCGACAGTAGAGGGTGACGACATCCGTCCGGGCGAGATATGTTCGGGTTGTGAGGGAAAGGCGCAGGCCATCCCCCGCTTATCCGAATGCCGTGCTGCGGGTATTCCGCAATCACTCGTAGCGGCGGGGTGGAGATCGCGCCCACGGGGGAGGAGGAGGTGGAAGTCACCGAGTCCGAGGCTCCGGTGCTCGCCGGAGCCTGGTGCACCAAGGGAGATGCTCCGCCGAAGATGCGGAGCGATCCGGGAACGGAGTTCTGCGTGGACATCGTCGTCAAGGGCCGCAAGACCGAGGTGCCCGAGCGGTTCCGGAAGCACGTGGCCGAGAAGCTGAAGCTGGACAAGATCCAGAAGCTCGATGGCAAGGTGATCAGCCTGGACGTCGAGGTGTCCAAGGAGCCCAACCCCCGACAGGCCGACCGGTCCGACCGGGTGGAGATCACCCTCTACTCCCGTGGCCCGGTGATCCGGGCGGAGGCAGCGGCCCGCGACCCGTATGCGGCACTCGACCTGGCGGCGGAGAAGCTCGAGGCCCGGCTGCGCAAGCAGCACGACAAGCGCCACACCCGCCGCGGAGTGCGCAGGCTCACCGCGGCCGAGGTCCCCGACCACGTCCCGGACGCCGCGACACTCAACGGCAACGGCGGCATCGTGTCGAGTGAGGAACCGGGCGGCGTGCCGGCGAAGAGGATCGGATCGCTCGAGGTGCAGGGCGAAGGCCCCCTCGTCGTCCGCGAGAAGACCCACGTCGCGTCCCCGATGTCGCTCGACCAGGCGCTCTACGAAATGGAGCTGGTCGGACACGACTTCTATCTGTTCGTCGACTCCGAGACCAAGCAGCCCAGCGTCGTCTACCGACGTCACGCGTACGACTACGGCGTCATCCACCTCAGCACCGACCAGATGGTGGCTCAGGCGCAGATGGCAGGTGCCAGCGGAGCGCTCGGCGGCTGATCCCGCCGGGTGAGTACGGAACCGGTGCCCCTGGTGAGCCTGTGCGCCCCCGGGGGCACCGGTATGCGACCACTTCACGCCACGCTCTGTCACCCGGCTGCCGCCAGAGCATGGAATCATGGCCGCAACGGTCCAACCGGTGGGCCGTTGCCTTGCGTTGGCTATGGCCAGGAACCACGGGCCAGGGCCTTCAGGGGGAGGAACGATGGCGGACAGCTTCGGACCGATGCATGACGAGGACGTGGACGACGGCGTCGTCGGCATGGGCCCGGAGTCGGGCTCGGCAAGCAGCGAACCGATCCGTGTCCTCGTCGTGGACGACCACGCCCTCTTCCGCCGCGGCCTGGAGATCGTGCTCGCGGCAGAGGAGGACATCCAGGTCGTCGGCGAGGCGGGAGACGGCGCCGAAGCGGTCGACAAGGCCGCCGACCTGCTGCCCGACATCGTCCTGATGGATGTGCGCATGCCCCGTCGGGGCGGGATCGAGGCGTGCACCTCCATCAAGGAGGTGGCACCCAGCGCCAAGATCATCATGCTGACGATCAGTGATGAAGAGGCCGATCTCTACGACGCGATCAAAGCCGGTGCGACCGGATATCTGCTCAAGGAGATCTCCACGGACGAGGTGGCCACGGCCATTCGCGCGGTCGCCGACGGCCAGTCGCAGATCAGCCCCTCCATGGCGTCGAAGCTTCTTACCGAGTTCAAGTCGATGATCCAGCGGACCGATGAGCGCAGGCTCGTTCCCGCACCCCGGTTGACCGACCGGGAACTGGAAGTCCTCAAACTCGTCGCCACCGGAATGAACAACCGGGACATCGCCAAGGAGTTGTTCATCTCCGAGAACACCGTGAAGAACCATGTCCGCAACATCCTGGAGAAGCTGCAGCTGCACTCCCGGATGGAGGCCGTCGTGTACGCGATGCGGGAGAAGATCCTCGAGATCCGCTAGCACGACAGCACGACGACGCCCCCGGCGGTGTCCGGTCGGCCGCGGATCAGCCCACGGCCCGGGCCAGCTCCCTCATGAGGGGCTCACGCAGGGCGGAGGACTCCACCCGCTCCACACGCACGTTCGTGCAGTCCACCCAGGAAGCCGCTTCCAGCAGAGCCTGGGCGACGGCCGGGACCGACCGGGCATCATCCAGCGTGACCTGCTTGGCGACCAGCGTGCGGCCCTCGCGCGCGGGGTCCAGGCGCCCCACCAGCCGGCCGCCGGCCAGGATCGGCATCGCGAAATAGCCGTACACCCGCTTCGGCTTCGGGACGTACGCCTCCAAGCGGTGCGTGAAGCCGAAGATCCGCTCGGTGCGCGCCCGCTCCCAGATCAGCGAGTCGAACGGCGACAGCAGCGTCGTACGATGCCTGCCGCGCGGCGGGGCCGCAAGGGCCGCCGGGTCCGCCCACGCGGGCTTTCCCCATCCCTCCACGGACACCGGCACCAGACCGGAATCGGCGATCACCGCGTCGACCTGTTCTCCCTTGAGGCGGTGGTAGTCGGCGATGTCCGCGCGCGTGCCCACCCCGAGGGACTGGCCCGCCAGACGGACGAGACGGCGCAGGCACTCGGTGTCGTCCAGCCGGTCGTGGAGGAGGGCCTCGGGCACGGCGCGCTCGGCCAGGTCGTACACCCGCTTCCAGCCGCGGCGCTCGACGCACACCACCTCGCCGTACATCAGCGCACGCTCCACCGCGACCTTCGTCCCCGACCAGTCCCACCACTCACTGGTCTTCTTGGCGCCGCCCAAGTCGGTCGCCGTCAGGGGCCCTTCGGCCCGCAGTTGCTTGATGACCTGCTCATAGGCGCCCTCCGGCAGCGGATGGTTCCAGTGCGGGCGGGAGCGGTACGCGCGGCGCCGGAACGCGAAGTGCGGCCACTCCTCGATCGGGAGGATGCAGGCCGCGTGCGACCAGTACTCGAACGCGTGGGGCTCGGCCGCGGTCGTGCCGTCGGGCGACGGGGTCCAGTACGCAGAGTCCACGGTCCTGCGCCCCACGGCGCCGAGGCGGGCGTACGGGATGAGTTCGTGGGAGCGGGCGAGAACCGAGATCGTGTCGAGCTGGACCGCGCCGAGGTGGCGCAGGACGCCGCGGACGCCCGCCCTCCGGTCGGGAGCGCCGAGGAACCCCTGGGCGCGCAGGGCGATGCGGCGGGCTTCGTCGGCGGTCAGATCGGTGGCGGGGCGCGGAAGACTCGGCATGGTCACACGGTAGGCGGTGCCACTGACAACGCGGGATGAGCTGGGATTTCTCCCTCACGCGGCCCTCGCGCCAGGCTTGCGGGCGCGCCCCAGGGGCTTTCGTTCGGATCAGGCCGGATCAGGGCGCGGTGCCAGACCCCGCGAGCCCGGCCCGATCCAGAGCCCGGCCCGATGCAGAGCCCGGCCCGATCCGACCGAGAGGACCTACTGCTGAGGCCGTACCGGCGCCGGCAAGTACGGCGCCGTCGACGGCAGCCCCAGGTCCGACGGCAGCAGCGAGCCCACCCAGCAGTCCCTGCGCACGCCCTTGTTGTCGATCGCGGCGCGCTGCACGCCCTCCATGGTGAAGCCCGCCCGTTCGGCGACGGCCCGGGAACCCGCGTTGCCCACCTCGGCGCGCCATTCCACGCGGTCCACCGCCACCTCGGTGAAGGCCCAGCGCGACGCGCCGAGCGTGGCTTCCGTGATGTAGCCCATGCCCCGGTGCTCCTTCGCCGCCCAGAAGCCCACCTCGGCGACCGCGGGCGAGCGCATCGTGAGGCCGAACATGCCCACAAGGTCGCCGGAGCGCAGGAATACGCCGAAGGTGAACGCGGAGCCGGCGGCCCAGCCGTCGGGCACGGCCTGACCGACGAACCCCTCCGCGTGTTCGCGCAGATACGGAGAGGGGATCGTGGTCCACCGCTGGATGTCCGGGTCCTGCGCGGCTTTGTGCACCGCGTCGGCGTCGTGCGGACCCACCGTGCGCAGCAGGAGACGTTCGGTGGTCAGTGTGACGGGTTCCATCGCCCGATTCTGCGCGTCCGCTCCGCCTGGGCGCCACGATTTTTCACCCCGAGCGGCTCTTCCGCGCCGCCTCGCCGCGTCGTCGCCCCTGACGCCACGCCGTCGCCCCTCACGCGCTCGTCACGGAGTGAAAGGACCGTTACTTTTCGTGGCACGGACGCGGCACCTTCGGCCACGCCCATCCGTTGTCCTTATGGCTGTCACAGGCAGACCTCCCGGTGCGGCGTGGTCCTCGCTTACGATGGCCGTTGCTCAAGCTGTCATACATAACCGACCGTCCCAGGCCCGACCGGCAAGGAGACAAACCCCCGTGTCCGTCCTCTCGAAGATCATGCGTGCAGGCGAAGGCAAGATCCTGCGCAAGCTGCACCGCATCGCGGACCAGGTCAACTCCATCGAAGAGGACTTCATCGACCTCTCCGACGCCGAGCTGCGGGCCCTCACCGATGAGTACAAGCAGCGGTACGCCGACGGCGAAAGCCTCGACGACCTGCTGCCCGAAGCATTCGCCACCGTGCGTGAGGCCGCCAAGCGCGCCCTCGGCCAGCGGCACTACGACGTGCAGCTGATGGGCGGCGCAGCGCTCCACCTCGGCTATGTCGCCGAGATGAAGACCGGTGAGGGCAAGACGCTCGTCGGCACCCTGCCCGCTTATCTCAACGCTCTCTCCGGCGACGGCGTCCACATCGTCACGGTCAACGACTACCTGGCCGAGCGCGACTCCGAGATGATGGGCCGGGTCCACAAGTTCCTGGGCCTCACTGTCGGCTGCATCCTCGCCAACATGTCGCCGGCGGAGCGCCGTGAGCAGTACGGCTGCGACATCACCTATGGCACGAACAACGAATTCGGCTTCGACTACCTGCGCGACAACATGGCGTGGTCGCAGGACGAGCTCGTGCAGCGCGGCCACAACTTCGCGATCGTCGACGAGGTCGACTCCATCCTGGTGGACGAGGCCCGTACGCCGCTGATCATCTCCGGCCCCGCCGACCAGGCCACCAAGTGGTACGGCGACTTCGCCAAGCTGGTCACGCGCCTGAAGAAGGGCGAGGCGGGCAACCCCCTCAAGGGCCTGGAGGACACCGGCGACTACGACGTCGACGAGAAGAAGCGCACGGTCGCCATCCATGAGACGGGCGTCACCAAGGTCGAGGACTGGCTGGGCATCGACAACCTCTACGAGTCGGTGAACACCCCGCTGGTGGGTTACCTGAACAACGCCATCAAGGCCAAGGAACTCTTCAAGAGGGACAAGGACTACGTCGTCATCGACGGCGAGGTCATGATCGTCGACGAGCACACCGGCCGTATCCTCGCCGGCCGTCGCTACAACGAGGGCATGCACCAGGCCATCGAGGCGAAGGAGGGGGTGGACATCAAGGACGAGAACCAGACGCTCGCCACGATCACCCTCCAGAACTTCTTCCGCCTCTACGGCAAGCTCTCCGGCATGACCGGCACGGCGATGACCGAGGCCGCGGAGTTCCACCAGATCTACAAGCTCGGTGTGGTCCCGATCCCGACCAACAGGCCGATGGTCCGCAAGGACCAGTCGGACCTGATCTACCGCACCGAGGTGGCCAAGTTCGAGGCGGTCGTGGACGACATCGCCGAGAAGCACGAGAAGGGCCAGCCGATCCTCGTCGGCACGACCTCGGTCGAGAAGTCCGAGTACCTCTCGCAGCAGCTCGCCAAGCGCGGCATCCAACACGAGGTGCTGAACGCCAAGCAGCACGAGCGCGAGGCGTCGATCGTCGCCCAGGCCGGCCGCAAGGGCGCCGTGACCGTGGCCACCAACATGGCCGGCCGTGGTACGGACATCAAGCTCGGCGGCAACCCCGAGGACCTCGCCGATGCCGAGCTGCGGCAGCGCGGCCTCGACCCCGAGGAGCACATCGAGGAGTGGGCCGCGGCGCTGCCCACCGCCCTGGAGCGGGCCGAACTGGCCGTCAAGGCCGAGAAGGAAGAGGTCGAGGAGCTCGGCGGCCTGTACGTGCTGGGCACCGAGCGGCACGAGTCGCGCCGTATCGACAACCAGCTGCGCGGTCGTTCCGGCCGTCAGGGCGACCCGGGCGAGTCCCGCTTCTACCTCTCGCTGGGTGACGACCTCATGCGCCTGTTCAAGGCGCAGATGGTCGAGCGCGTCATGTCGATGGCGAACGTGCCGGACGACGTGCCCATCGAGAACAAGATGGTCACGCGCGCGATCGCGTCCGCCCAGTCGCAGGTCGAGCAGCAGAACTTCGAGACCCGCAAGAACGTCCTCAAGTACGACGAGGTGCTCAACCGGCAGCGCGAGGTCATCTACGGCGAGCGGCGCCGCGTCCTGGAGGGCGAGGACCTGCACGAGCAGGTCCAGCACTTCATGGACGACACGATCGACGCGTACATCGGCGCCGAGACCGCCGAGGGCTTCGCCGAGGAGTGGGACCTGGACCGGCTGTGGGGCGCCTTCAAGCAGCTCTACCCGGTGAAGGTCACCATCGAGGAGCTGGAGGAGGCGGCCGGCGACCGGGCCGGACTGACCGCCGAGTTCCTCAGCGAGTCCATCAAGGAAGACATCCACGAGCAGTACGAGCAGCGTGAGACGCAGCTGGGCTCCGAGATCATGCGTGAGCTGGAGCGCCGGGTCGTGCTGTCGGTCCTGGACCGCAAGTGGCGTGAGCACCTCTACGAGATGGACTACCTCCAGGAGGGGATCGGCCTGCGCGCGATGGCGCAGAAGGACCCGCTGGTGGAGTACCAGCGCGAGGGCTTCGACATGTTCACCGCCATGATGGAGGGCATCAAGGAGGAGTCCGTCGGCTACCTGTTCAACCTGGAGGTCCAGGTCGAGCAGCAGGTCGAGGAGGTCCCCGTCGAGGCCGCCGCGCCCTCCCTGGAGAAGGAAGAGGCGGTGGCGGCGCAGGCTGCCCGTCCCGAGATCCGTGCCAAGGGCCTGGAGGCCCCGCAGCGCCGCGAGCGGCTGCACTTCTCCGCTCCGACCGTGGACGGCGAGGGCGGCATCGTCGAGGGCGACTTCACCAACGACGACGAGCCGGTGCGTTCGGAGGCGGACGGCCTCACGCGCGCGGAGCGCCGCAAGCAGGCGAAGAGCAACGGCCGTCGCCGCAAGAAGTGACGCCGTGCCGGGCGGCCGGTGAGTGACGCCGCTGCGGCCACGGGTACGACCGTGGTGAGGGCCGGGCACCTGAGGGTGCCCGGCCCTTTCACGTCTCCGGGCCAGGGTCAGTCGTCGTCCCTCCGCGGCATCTGCGGCCCGCCCAGTTCCACCGCCGTGCAGCGCCACCGGTGGTCGGGTCCGTACTCCAGGCGGAACGCCATCGCGCGGAGCCGGTCGCCCGCGGCGATCCGGGCGAACGCCTCGATGGCGCCGGGGCGCGGGACGTAGTAGCCGATGTCCCGGACGACCGGGCGGTGGCCGCGGGTGCGCAGCGGGCCGCGCTCGGCAAGCCACGCCAGTTCGTCGTAGGCCCGGCCGCGGGTGTGGCGGAGCATGCTGTGCACCGGGCGCCGGCCACTGAGCACGGACAGCAGACGCTCGGCGAAGAGGTCGGTGGGGCGGGGCTGGGGGACGGAAGGGGCCGCAACGGGGGCGTCCGGGGCGCCCGGCGCGCCTGGAGGCGTCGTACGGGGCGTGCCCTGGCCCGGTGCCATGAGCCGCGTGCCAGGGGACGTGGTGCCCGGGCGGCGGGTGTCATGGCGTACGGGAGGACGGCCGCCCGGGTGACGTCCGGTCCTGGTCGAAGGCCTGTTCCTGGTCATCACCTTGTTCATGAGGGATCCCCGTCTCGTCGGACCGGCGAGTACCGGTCGGTAACTTTCGGTGAGGATCCTGTACGGAACGAGAGCGGGGTCCGTGACGCGGCAGGGGCGCCCAGGGAGAGCCCAAAGGTTCACCTATCAGAGTGAGGACCGGGGCGGGAACCCGTGCGGCGGCCGGGGAGTGCCGGGTGACCGGCGGGGGCGCCGGCTGACGGCGGGGAAGGGTGCGGGCGGGGCCCGAAGGGGGACACCCGCACGTATCCTGGGATGACTCGCCGGAGGGCGCGGACGCGGTCCCCGTGGGGCCCGTCCCGGGGCCGTCCGGCCGCCCCGACCGACCACCGACCGACTATGAAGGCGGCTCGCCATGCGCGTCTACGTCCCCCTGACCCTCCCCGGTCTCGCCGAGGCGTACAAGACGGGTGAGCTGGGCGCAGGGCCGTTCGTCGCGTACGCGGTGACGCCCGCGCTGCGCGAGTGGTATCTCTCCGACGACATCGAGGAGCTGGAGTACGCGGCGCTGAGCCGGGCCGCACTGGCCTCGCTCAGGCTGCTGGCGGCGGACCCGGGCGCCCCGCGGCGGAGGGCGGTCGTAGCGGTCGACGTACCGGACGGCGCTGCGGCTGCCGATCCCGACCGGGGGCTCGATCCCGCGGCTCTGGGCGAGGTGACCGTGAGCGGGGCCGTGCCGCTGTCCAAGGCCGCCGCCGTGCACGCCGACGCGGACGACGCGGAGGCGGACGTGAGCGCGGCGGCCGAGGCACTGGAGAAGGCGGACCGCGGGGACGACGACGCGCAGTTCGTCGTGGACGGGGCCGAGGACCACGAACTGCTCTGGTACGCGACGCAGGAAATCCCGAATCTGCTGGGACTGGGCGGCTGACCCGGCATTTTCCTCTCTCGGATCCGGGGAGCCGGTGATTGTCAGTGGGGCCGGGTAGCTTCTCTGTCATGGGGATGCACCACAACGCGCACATCGTCTGGGACTGGAACGGAACGCTGTTCCACGACAACGAGGCGATCATCGGGGCGACGAACGCCGCCTTCGCCGAGCTGGGTCTGGAGCCGATCACGCTCGAGCGGTACCGGGCGCTGTACTGCGTGCCGGTGCCCAGGTTCTACGAGCGGCTGATCGGCCGGCTGCCGACGGACGCCGAGTGGGAGGTCATGGACGAGGTCTTCCACCGCTACTACGCGGAGCACCGGCACGGCTGCGGGCTCACCCAGGGGGCGACGGAGCTGCTCGCGGGGTGGCGTTCGGCGGGCCGCAGCCAGTCGATCCTGAGCATGTATGTGCACGAAGAACTCGTTCCGCTGGTCCGGGGGTTCGGGATCGAGGCACACTTCATACGGGTCGAGGGGCGCGTCGGACCGTCCGGCGGCAGCAAGGCCGAGCACATGGTCCGGCACCTGAAGGCCCTCGACGGCGTCGACCCGGCGCGCACGGTGGTCATCGGCGACGCGGCGGACGACGCGGTCGCCGCACGGTATGTGGGTGCGCGGGCGGTGCTGTACACCGGCGGCTCGCATGGCCGCGACAGCCTGGAAGAGGTCGGCGTGCCGGTCGTGGACACGCTGGAGGAGGCGGTCGCGGAGGCCGAGCGGCTGGCGGCGTGAGAGCGGTGTGAGCCGGTGCGGCCACCCGCGGGGCCGCCGCACCGGACACCGGGTGCGTCAGGTCACCGGCGCCTTCGCGCGCAGCACCGTGAGGAACTCGCGCATCCAGCTCGGGTGGTCCGGCCAGGCGCGGGACGAGACGAGGGTGCCGTCGACCACCGCCTCGGCGTCCTGGAAGGTGGCACCGGCCGCCTGCATGTCCAGCTCCAGGGCCGGATAGGCGGTGACGCGCCGCCCGTGCAGTCCGTCGACCGCGGCGGTGAGCAGGGGGCCGTGGCAGATCTGGGCGACCGGCTTGTCGGTGTCGAAGAACGACTTGAGGATCTTGCGGAGTTCGGGGTCGTTGCGGAGGTACTCGGGGGCGCGCCCGCCGGGGATGACGACGGCGACGTATTCCCCGGGGTCGACGTCGGAGAAGGCGAGGTCGGCGGGCCAGGTGTAGCCGGGTTTCTCGGTGTAGGTGTCGAAGCCGGGTTCGAAGTCATGGACGACGAAACGGAGGGTCTTTCGGGTCGGGGCCGCGATATGGACCTCGTAGCCCTCCTCACGCAGGCGCTGGTAGGGGTACAGGACCTCCAGTGACTCGGCGGCGTCGCCGGTGACGATCAGGATCTTCTGCGACATCTTCGCTGTGCTCCCCTCGCTCGTGCGGACGGCTCCGTCGAGCGGACGGCTCCGTCGGGTGCTGCGGGCAACGTGCCTGAGGCCGAGGCGCTTGCCAAGGGGGCCTGTACCGCTCGTACAGCGGTGTTCACTGCTCGTACGGCCGTGCTAGAGCAATTCAGGCCCGGCGTACGACCGCGCTCGTACGGTCATGCTCGTACAGCAGCTCGTACAGCCATGCTCGCACCGACGGCCCTGCACGGCATCGCCCCCGGCGTCCCTGTGCAGAACGTCAAAGTTCGGCCCCCTGTTTTGTACACATACGGCTCATGACGTGCCCCCCGTCCGGAGCGATAGCCTTGTGGCGTGATCAGCGCGATACGTCGCGGGGACGTCCGCGTCCCTGCCCTGCGCCCGGTGAGCACGGAAGACATCCGTGACCGGGCGGCGGTCGCTGGTCTTCGCAGGCGGGGCCGGTCGAACAGGGCGCCGCTGGCGCCCGGCACGGCGACCGGGGCGCCTAAGACGCTGAGTGCGCACAGCGCGCCGAGAGCAGCGTCACAGTCGCCGAGGCCGACCCAACTGGCCGACACCCCCCCTCGCACCTCTCCATGCGGCATAGCGTCGGTTCTGACCGGACACCCCGGGTCACGGCGTTGCGTCGGAGGAGAGACCCAACTTCCTTCAACGTCTCGCAACGGCGCGCGACAGGAGCCAGAGGACAATGCAGACCAAGCTGGACGAAGCCAAGGCCGAGCTGCTCGAAAGGGCCGCACGGGTAGCTGAGAACAGCCCGGTCGGGGGGTACCTACCGACTGGGACGACGGGCGAGGGCACCCCGGACCGGGACACCGTGCTCGCGTTCCTCCAGCGCTACTACCTGCACACCGCTCCGGAGGACCTGGCCGACCGCGACCCGGTCGATGTCTTCGGAGCCGCTTTCTCGCACTACAGACTGGCCGAGACGCGCCCCCAGGGCACGGCCAATGTGCGGGTCCACACCCCGACCGTCGAGGAGAACGGCTGGACGTGCAGCCACTCCGTCGTCGAGGTCGTCACCGACGACATGCCCTTCCTGGTCGACTCCGTCACCAACGAACTGTCGCGGCAGGGGCGCGGAATCCACGTCGTCATCCACCCCCAGTTCGTCGTACGGCGCGACCTGACCGGCAACCTCCTGGAGGTGCTGCGCGACGTTCCCGCCGGTGAGCTGCCGCACGACGCGCACGTGGAGTCGTGGATCCACGTCGAGGCCGACCGCGAGACCGACCGGGCCGACCTGAAGCAGATCACCGCCGATCTGCTGCGCGTCCTGTCCGACGTCCGCGAGGCGGTCGAGGACTGGGAGAAGATGCGCGAGGCAGCGCTGCGCGTCGCCGAGGACCTCTCGAAGGAGCCCGTGCCCCAGGACCTGCCCGAGGCGGAGCTGCAGGAGGCCGGAGAGCTGCTGCGCTGGCTGTCCGCGGACCACTTCACCTTTCTCGGCTACCGCGAGTACGAGCTGCGCGCGGACGACTGCCTGGCCGCCGTGCCCGGCACGGGGCTCGGCATACTGCGATCCGACCCGCACCACGCGGGTGAGGACCAGCACCCCGTCAGCCCCTCCTTCGAACGGCTGCCCGCCGACGCCCGCGCCAAGGCCCGCGAGCACAAGCTGCTGATCCTCACCAAGGCCAACAGCCGCGCCACCGTGCACCGTCCGTCGTACCTCGACTACGTCGGCGTGAAGAAGTTCGACGAGAACGGCAACGTCGTCGGCGAGCGCCGCTTCCTCGGCCTGTTCTCCTCCGCCGCGTACACCGAGTCCGTGCGCCGTGTGCCCGTCATCCGGCGCAAGGTCGACCGGGTACTCGAAGGCGCCGGCTTCTCGCCCAACAGCCACGACGGCCGGGACCTGCTCCAGATCCTCGAGACCTACCCGCGCGACGAGCTGTTCCAGACCCCGGCGGACGAGCTGCGCTCCATCGCCACCTCCGTCCTCTACCTCCAGGAGCGCCGCCGACTGCGGCTCTACCTGCGCCAGGACGAGTACGGACGCTACTACTCGGCCCTCGTCTACCTTCCGCGCGACCGCTACACCACCGGCGTCCGGTTGCGGATCATCGACATCCTGAAGGAGGAACTCGGCGGCACCAACGTCGACTTCACGGCCTGGAACACCGAGTCGATCCTCTCCCGGCTGCACTTCGTGGTCCGTGTGCCGCAGGGCACCGAGCTGCCGCAGCTGTCCGACGCGGACAAGGACCGTATCGAGGCCCGTCTCGTGGAGGCCGCCCGTTCCTGGGCCGACGCCTTCGGCGAGGCGCTCAACGCCGAACTCGGTGAGGAGCGCGCCGCCGAACTCCAGCGCCGTTACGGCCACGCCTTCCCCGAGGGCTACAAGGCCGACCACACCCCGCGTGCCGCGGTCTCCGACCTCGTCCACCTGGAACAGCTCACCTCCGAGGCGGGTGGGCAGAACTTCGCCCTGAGCCTCTACGAGCCCGTGGGCGTCGGCCCCGGCGAGCGCCGCTTCAAGATCTACCGCAAGGGCGAGGCCGTCTCCCTGTCCGCCGTGCTGCCCGTGCTCAGCCGCCTCGGCGTCGAGGTCGTCGACGAGCGCCCGTACGAGCTGCGCTGTGCCGATCGCACGACCGCGTGGATCTACGACTTCGGTCTGCGGCTGCCCAAGTCGCTGACTGCCAACGGCGACTACCTCGGTGACGACGCCCGCGAGCGGTTCCAGGACGCCTTCGCCGCCACCTGGACCGGGCAGGCCGAGAACGACGGCTTCAACTCCCTGGTGCTGGGCGCCGGGCTCAGCTGGCGGCAGGCGATGGTGCTGCGCGCGTACGCCAAGTACCTGCGGCAGGCCGGTTCGACCTTCAGCCAGGACTACATGGAGGACACCCTCCGTAACAACGTCCACACCACCCGGCTGCTGGTCTCCCTCTTCGAGGCGCGGATGTCGCCGGACCGGCAGCGCGCCGGTCTTGAGCTGACCGATGCCCTGATGGAGGAGCTGGACGCCGCCCTCGACCAGGTCGCCTCGCTCGACGAGGACCGGATCCTGCGCTCCTTCCTCACCCTGATCAAGGCGACGCTGCGCACCAACTTCTTCCAGGAGTCCGAGGGCGGCAAGCCGCACGACTACATCTCCATGAAGTTCGACCCGCAGGCCATCCCGGACCTTCCGGCGCCGCGCCCGGCGTTCGAGATCTGGGTGTACTCGCCGCGCGTCGAGGGCGTGCACCTGCGCTTCGGCAAGGTCGCGCGAGGCGGTCTGCGCTGGTCCGACCGGCGTGAGGACTTCCGCACCGAGATCCTCGGCCTGGTCAAGGCGCAGATGGTGAAGAACACGGTCATCGTGCCGGTGGGCGCGAAGGGCGGCTTCGTCGCCAAGCAGCTTCCGGACCCGAGCGTGGACCGGGACGCATGGCTCGCCGAGGGCATCGCCAGCTACCGGACGTTCATCTCGGCGCTGCTCGACATCACCGACAACATGGTGGCCGGCGAGGTCATGCCGCCCGCCGACGTGGTGCGGCACGACTCGGACGACACCTACCTCGTGGTCGCGGCGGACAAGGGCACGGCGACGTTCTCGGACATCGCCAACGAGGTCGCCGGGAAGTACAACTTCTGGCTCGGCGACGCCTTTGCCTCCGGCGGCTCGGCCGGCTACGACCACAAGAAGATGGGCATCACCGCGCGCGGTGCCTGGGAGTCCGTGAAGCGGCACTTCCGGGAGCTCGGCGTGAACACCCAGGCCGAGGACTTCACGGTCGTCGGTGTCGGCGACATGTCCGGCGACGTCTTCGGCAACGGCATGCTGCTGTCCGAGCACATCCGCCTGGTCGCGGCCTTCGACCACCGGCACATCTTCATCGACCCGAACCCCGACGCGGCGACCTCCTACGCGGAGCGCCGCCGCCTGTTCGAGCTGCCGCGCTCCTCGTGGGCCGACTACAACGGCGAGCTCCTGTCGGCCGGTGGCGGTGTGTTCCCCCGCTCCGCCAAGGCGATCCCGGTCAACGGGCACATCCGCGAGGCCCTCGGCATCGAGGGCTCCGTCACCAAGATGACCCCGGCCGACCTGATGCGGGCGATCCTCAAGGCGCCGGTCGACCTGCTGTGGAACGGCGGCATCGGCACCTACGTCAAGTCCTCGGCGGAGTCGCACGCGGACGTCGGCGACAAGGCGAACGACGCGATCCGCGTGGACGGCGCCGAACTGCGCGTCAAGGTCGTCGGCGAGGGCGGCAACCTGGGCCTGACCCAGCTCGGCCGGATTGAGTTCGCCCAGCTCGGCGGCAAGATCAACACCGATGCCATCGACAACAGCGCGGGCGTCGACACCTCCGACCACGAGGTGAACATCAAGATCCTGCTCAACTCGGTCGTGGCGAACGGCGATCTGACGGTCAAGCAGCGCAACCAGCTGCTCGCCGAGATGACCGACGAGGTCGGCGCGCTGGTGCTGCGCAACAACTACGCGCAGAACACGGCGATCGCCAACGCCCTGTTCCAGTCGAAGGACATGCTCCACGCACAGCAGCGGTTCCTGCGCCACCTGGTGCGCGAGGGCCACCTCGACCGTGCGCTGGAATTCATGCCCAGCGACCGGCAGATCCGCGAGCGCCTGAACGCCGGGCAGGGCCTGACCGGTCCGGAGACGGCCGTCCTGCTGGCGTACACGAAGATCACGGTGTCCAAGGAGCTGCTGGAGACGCAGCTTCCCGACGACCCGTATCTGCGCAGTCTGCTGCACGAGTACTTCCCGACCGCGCTGCGCGAGAAGTTCTCCGAGCAGATCGACTCCCACGCGCTGAGCCGTGAGATCGTGACGACCCTGCTGGTCAACGACACGGTCAACACGGGCGGTACGAGCTTCCTGCACCGTATGCGCGAAGAGACGGGCGCCTCGCTGGAGGAGATCGTCCGGGCGCAGACCGCCTCCCGCGCGATCTTCTGCGCGAGCGCGGTGTGGGACGCGGTGGAGGCCCTGGACAACCAGGTGGACGCCGACGTCCAGACCCGTATCCGGCTGCACTCGCGCCGGCTGGTCGAGCGCGGCACGCGCTGGCTGCTCAACAACCGGCCGCAGCCCCTGGAACTGGGCGGCACCATCGCGTTCTTCAGGGACCGGGTGGAGCAGGTCTGGAGCGAGCTGCCCAAGCTGCTGCGCGGCGCCGACCTGGAGTGGTGGGAGAAGATCCACGACGAGCTGACGGGCGCGGGCGTCCCGGACGAACTCGCCACGCGCGTGGCCGGGTTCTCCTCCGCCTTCCCGGCGCTCGACGTGGTCTCGGTCGCCGACCGCACGGGCCAGGACTCGCTGGACGTCGCCGAGGTCTACTACGACCTCGCCGACCGGCTGCGGATCACCCAGCTCATGGACCGGATCATCGAACTGCCGCGCGCCGACCGGTGGCAGTCGATGGCCCGTGCCGCCATCCGCGAGGACCTGTACGCGGCTCACGCGGGTCTGACGGCCGACGTCCTGTCGGTGGGCAACGGCAGCTCCACGCCGGAGCAGCGGTTCACGGCCTGGGAGGAGAAGAACGGGGCGATCCTCTCGAGGGCGCGCACCACCCTGGACGAGATCTCGAACTCGGACGCGTTCGATCTCGCGAACCTCTCGGTGGCGATGCGGACGATGCGGACGCTGCTGCGCACGCACAGCTAGGCCTCTCGTTTGGATCAGGCCCCGCTCCCTGATCCGGCCTGATCCAAACGAAAGACCCTAGGAGTTGTGAGGGGCGTCGGGGAACTGCGGGCCCGCTGCGGCTGGTTGCGCGGTTCCCCGCGCCCCTTTGGTTCGGGGCGCGGGCGTTGCCGTTGCCGCGGGCGTTGCCGCGCGGTGACTCGGGCGCCGTCATGGCCGGTCGTGCCAGCGCGGTGACTCCAGCGCCTTTGCGGCTGATTGCGCCCGGCGGAGAGGTATGCCGATGCAGCCCCGTGCTCCTTCGAGGGGGCGCCCGGGAGTTTTGGGGTGCCCTCGTTCGTGTACTGTGACAAGCTCCCGTTCGCGCAGGTCAAGGCCTGTTTTCTTGCTGATGCCTTGGGTGAATCGGAAGTGGAACTTACCTTCCCCTGTTAGATGGGATGTTTGGGCCAGGTGTGGCCCCCCGTCCGACAAATGTGAAGGGCCCCTACCCGTGTCAGTGAACCTCTCCGAGCAGCGGCCCATGGTCGCCGCCCCGGTCGCGGAGACCGTCGTTCTTGCCCCCGTCCCGGCAGTCACCCGGGCGGGGCGGATCGCGGTCGAGGTGGCCAAGTTCGGAGTCGTCGGCGGCAGCGGTGTCGCGGTCAACTTCATCGTCTTCAACCTGCTGCTGCACGCACAGAAGTGGGCGCCGATGACGGCGACCGTGCTCGCCAGCATCATCGCGATGGGCACCAACTACCTGGGCTTCCGCTTCTTCGCCTACCGGGACCGCGCCTCGCGCACCCGGCAGCAGATCGTGCTGTTCTTCGTCTTCAGCGGGCTCGGCGTGGCGATGGAGAGCGCGCTGTTCTACGCCGCCTACCACGGGCTCGGCATGAACGGGTCGCTGTGGTCCAACGTCGCCAAGGCGCTGTCGATCGTGCTGGCGTCCGCGTTCCGTTTCCTGGTGTACCGGACGTGGGTGTTCCAGCACGGCACCGAGCGGGGTGCCGGCGCGCGATGAGTGTCGTGCCGGACACAGGCAAGGACGAGAAGAAACGGTCGGACAGCTCGAAGCGGCCCTGGCCTGCGCTCTCCGAGGCCCGGACGCCCCGCGGAGCGGCCGGCGCCGCGCTGTGGGCGGTCGCGGGCGGGCTCGTGGTCCTGATGCTGCTGGTGATCGTACGGCTGCCCTGGGCGGGAGACCTGGGCATCCATGCCGCGACCGTGGAACGGCTGCGGCACAGGCTGCTGGACCCGGGCAATCCGCTCGTCGACGAGAACACGCCGAGCCCGTACTACTCGCCCTGGATGGTCTTCCTCGGCCTGCTCGCCCGCCTCACCGGGCTGTCGGTCTGGGTGGTGCTGCGCATCGGCGCGCTGATCAGCCTGCCCCTGCTGGTGACGGGCGTGTGGCGGTACGTGCGCACGCTGAGCGCCCACCGTCTCGCGCCGCCGCTCGCCCTGCTGTGCCTGGTCCTCCTGTGGGGCACCGAGGTGTTCAACTGGAGCGGCTTCCTCGGGCTCAACTCGCTGGCGCTGACGGTGGCCTATCCGAGTGCGTTCACGCTGGGGCTGGCCTTTCACTTCTGGGCGATGCTGACCCGGGCCCTGAAGAGCCCTCCGGCCGGGTGGGCCGTCTTCCTCGGACTCGGCGTGATGTGGGCGGTGATCCTGCTCAGCCACCAGTTCACCGGCGTGGTGACGACACTGGGCGCCCTGGCGACGGTCGTGGGAGCACGGGCCGGGCGTGAGGTGTGGCCGCGACTCCTCGCCGCGGGCGCGCTCGGCGTCCTGATCCTCGCGCTGTGGCCCTACTACGACTTCTTCGCGCTGTTCCAGGTGAGCGGCCTGGAGGAGATACACCGTTCGCTGTACAAGCACCTGTTCGTACGGTTCGGTCTCGTGCTGTTCGGAGTGGCGGCGCTGGCCGTACGGGCGCGCAGGGACCGGCGGGATCCACTGGTGCTGTTCTTCCTGCTCGGCGCGTCGATGTTCACGGCCGGCGGGCTGAGCGGACACTACTCCTGGGGCCGGGTGCTGCCGGCGGTGCTGATCCCGGCGCAGCTGGCGGCGGCCGTGGAGGTCGCCGGGGCGGTGCGGGGCAGGATACGGGCCGTGGCGGCAGGGGTGCTGGCGGCGGCGCTGGCCGTCGGCGCGTGGACGCAGGCGCAGACCTTGGGATACGTGGTGGGGCGCAAGGCACTCCCCGGGCCCCTCGCCGAGAAGTACCAGGAGCCGTGGACGGGCTACCAGTGGATCACGCCCTGGGTGCACTACGGGGACGTGGTGATGGCGAAGCAGTTCGCCGAGCGGGGGATCCCCGCGTACGGGCCCTACACCGTGGAGCCCGGGTACCCGGACTTCTTCCTGCCGGACGAGAAGAAGCGGCAGGCGGCCGTACGGACGTACTTCGAGGCCGGTCAGCCGCGCGGCGCGCGCCTTGGCGTACTGAAGTCGTACGGGGTCCGCTGGGTGGTCCAGCGCCCGTCGGACGGCGGACTGCCCCTCGGGGACCCGACGCTGCGGCGAGTGGCGTCGGGGCCGGGCGGCCAGGTGCTGTACGAAGTGGTGCGTTGAACGGGTCCCGCAGAGGACGTACGACACAGGGGCGGCGAGGGTGGGAACCCCCGCCGCCCCTGCTGCGCCTGCCGGCTGACCGGCTTACCGCAGCGCGCTGCGGACCAGCCGCGCCGCCCGCCGCACCCGTGGTCCCGCCACCCGGCGGACCACCGGGCCGACCAGGGCCGTGACGCCCACCGGACGCCACCGGATCTGGAGACGGCCGGCCCCGCGGCCCTCCGGCTCCACCGTCATCTCATGCGGCAGCGTGCCCACCCGGGTCGCTGCGAGGGGCCGGAAGCCCAGCGGGGCCAGCAGGATGCCCGAGTTGGCCAGGCCCTGCTCTTCCAGCCGCAGCTGCGGGTGGCGGACGCCCTCGAAGCCCTGCACGGGCAGATGCGCCTCCGCCAGGTTCAGCCGGACCAGCCCCTCGAATACACCGGGACGGACCGGCTCCAGGCGGAACGCGGTCACCAGTTGGCGCCGGCCCGGGTGCACCACGATGCTCGCCCGCTGCGGCCCCACGGACAGTCGCAGGCCGGGGTCGTAGGTCCGCACCGCCAGGTTCACCGAGGCGCCGGGGCCCGGCGTCACGGCAGTGATCTCATGGCGGAACAGCGCGCTCGGGAAGGGCCGGAGCTCCAGCTCGAGGTCGGAGACGTCGAGTTCGCGCCTGGCCCAGGACGGGGAGGGGACCTGCGTACCCCAGAACGTCGCCTTCGACGCGTCGTCCGTCACGGTCTCGGTGGGGGCGACCCCATAGCCCAGCCCACGCGCGGCCGACTGCGCCTCGGCCAGCCGCCGGTCGCGCACCAGCTGGATCACGACCCGCTCCGTGCGCGGCAGCCGCGCGAACGCGCCGGGCGCCAGCGTCTCCAGATAGGGCGTCACCAGGTCGGAGAAACCGGCCAGCCACTCCTCGTCCCGGTAGGGCAGGTCCCCCGCGTACATCCGGAAGTCGTGCTTGAGGAACTTGTAGTCCTTCTCCTCGCGCAGCCCCGTGTGCCCGCTCTCGGCCAGGAAGTCGTCGATCAGCGTCTGCACATGGATGCGGTCGCGGACGTTCGTCAGCTTGTGCCGCTGGTTGGAGATCGACGCCGACTCCGCGGCCACGAACGGCGCGATGTACCAGCGGTACACCGGTTCCGGGATGACCGTGAAGGAGCGCGCCAGGCAGTACGCCTGGGCCGAGAACAGCTGGTCCTCGTAGTGGATGCCCTCGGGGAAGCGCAGCTCGTGACGGTCCAGGAACTCCCTCCGGTACATCTTGCTGGTCGACAAGTGCTCGAACAGCAGGCCCGGTTCGGAGCCGATGCCCTCGACCGTGCGCCGCTCGGCGACCAGACGCGGCATCCAGGTGGTGACGCGGCCGGTGTCGACACGGATCCGCTCCACCGCGCCCATGGCGAAGTCGACCTCGCGCTCGCGGTGCGCGGCCAGCAGCAGTTCGACGGCGTTCTCGGGCAGTTCGTCGTCGCTGTCCAGGAACATCAGATACGGCGCGCGGGCGATGTCGATGGCCCGGTTGCGCGGTGCGCTGCACCCGCCGCTGTTCTCGGGCAGCCGCAGAAAGCGCACCCGCTCGTCCTGCGCCTCCAGCCGGCGTGCCACCGCGGGGGTGTCGTCCGTCGAGTGGTCGTCGCTGATGATCACTTCGATGTTGGTGTGGGTCTGCCGCAGCAGTGACGCCACCGCTCGCGGCAGGCGCTCCGCGTCGTTGTAGACGATGACCGTGATCGTCGCGTCGGGGGTCCGGGTCGCCGTCATCGCGCCGTCGCCTCCTCGGGGGTCGGGGCCGGGGTCCGTTCGCCCACAGGAACGATCGACGGCGGGATTGGTCGCTCTCCCCGAGGAACACCGGCCGACGACGTGTCCGGCCGCGTGCCCGTCGCCGGACTCGCAGAAGCGGCGGAGGAGGCCTCCCGGGACGGCCGGAAATCCGCCCGCATCACGCGGTTACCCAGGCCGGGCGGCCAGGGCATCGAGGAGTTCGCCCGGATGACCTCGGCGATCCGGGCCAGGGACGATGATGCTCAGTCCTGGCCGCACGCGGCCTCCCGCTCCTCGGTCGCCCACAGGGGCACCGCTCTCGGCAGTTCCCCCTCGACCCATGAGGGAACCGCCGAAGGAATCCGCGGTGCGGCTACTGCTTCGCGGGCGCCGACTCCTTTGGCTCCGGGTCCGGTGCCTTCGGTGTCGTGGCCGGGGCCTTGGCCTTGCCGCCGCCGCCCGTGAACTCCTCGTACGCCTCCAGGACCTCTTCGGTCGGGCCGTCCATGCGCAGCACGCCGCGCTCCAGCCACAGCACCCGCTCGCAGGTGTCCCGGATGGAATTGTTGTTGTGGCTGACCAGGAAGACCGTGCCCGCGCTCTCGCGCAGCTCGCGGATGCGCTCCTCCGACCGCTTCTGGAACGAGCGGTCACCGGTCGCGAGGGCCTCGTCGATCAGCAGGACGTCGTGGTCCTTGGCGGCGGCGATGGAGAAGCGCAGCCGGGCACCCATACCGGAGGAGTACGTCCGCATGGGCAGCGTGATGAAGTCGCCCTTCTCGTTGATCCCGGAGAAGTCGACGATGTCCTGGTAGCGCTCCTTGATCTGCTCCCGGGTCATGCCCATCGCCAGACCGCCGAGGTAGACGTTGCGCTCGCCCGTCAGGTCGTTCATCAGGGCCGCGTTCACGCCGAGGAGTGAGGGCTGGCCATTGGTGTAGATCTTGCCGTTCTCGACGGGAAGCAGGCCGGCGATGGCCTTGAGCAGCGTCGACTTGCCGGACCCGTTGGTGCCGATGAGGCCGACGGCCTCGCCCTTGTACGCGGTGAAGGAGACGTTCTTGACGGCGTGCACCTTGCGTACGCCCGCCGCCTTCTCCACCTGCTCACGGCGCATGATGCGGTTGAGCGCGGCCGTGGCGGAGCCGCGGCCGGCTCCGGTGCCGTGGACGCGGTAGATGATGTCGACACCGTCACAGATGATGGTGGGAACCAGCGTGTCGTTCAGGTGATCAGCCACGACCGTACTTCTCCTCTGACTTCCAGAAGTAGATGAAGCCGCCGACGCCGGCGAGCAGGGCCCAGCCCGTCGCGGCCGCCCACACGTGCGGAGGCAGCTGGTGCGCCTTGAAGCTGTCGATCAGCGCGAAGCGCATCAGGTCGATGTAGACGGCGGACGGGTTGGTCTCCAGCGCGATGGTCACCGCGTGGGGGAGGTGGTCACCCTTGGTGATCTTGGAGATGCTGAACATGACGCCCGACACGTACATCCAGGTGCGCAGGACGAACGGCATCAGCTGGGCGATGTCCGGGGTCTTCGCGCCCATGCGAGCCATGATCATGGAAACGCCGGCGTTGAACGTGAACTGAAGCACCAGCGCCGGGATCGCCAGCAGCCAGGCGGCCGTGACCGGCACGCCCAGGCAGAGCAGGATGACGACCAGGGCCGCCATCGAGAACAGCAACTGCTGGAGCTGCTGGATGCAGAAGGAGATGGGCAGCGCGGCGCGCGGGAAGTGCAGCGCGCGCACCAGGCCGAGGTTGCCGGAGATCGCGCGGGTCCCCGCCATGATCGAGCTCTGCGTGAACGTCCAGATGAACACGCCGGTGACCAGGAACGGGATGTAGTCGGGCACACCGTGCTTGGTGCCGAGCAGGACGCCGAAGATGAAGTAGTAGACCGCCGCGTTCAGCAGGGGGGTCATGATCTGCCAGATCTGGCCGAGCTTCGCCTCGCTGTACTGCGCGGTGAGCTTCGCGGTGGCGAATGCCGTGATGAAGTGGCGTCGCTCCCACAGCTGCCGGACGTACTGGGGAAGGCTGGGGCGGGCACCGCTGACCGTCAGGCCGTACCGGGCGGCGAGCTGCGCCGGGGTCACGTCCGGATCGGTCGCTGTGGAGGGCGGTGTGTGGAGGACCTGGCTCACATCCGCTGCTTTCACTCGGGGGTCGGTTGCGCGTACCGGTCCACAGTCTCCCGCCGTACAGACACCCAGTCTTGCGCCGCCGTGACCGCTGGATACCTCTGCCCGGATTTTTTCGCTTTGTTGCCGGGTTCTGTGTTTATCTGGCAGGCTTGGGCGGTTCTTGGGGTTTTGAGTTATCTCTCTTTACGTCGGGACGGGACCGTATCGTCGCAGCGCGAGCGTAAGCCGATCTGACGTCGGAACGCAACCGTTTCGTCGTCACCGCCTATGCTGGGCCGCATGACCACGAACGCCGGCACTTCCCAGGTGAAACGGCCGCGCAGGACGCCCGCGGGTGCGGCCGTCCTTCGTGAGGACGTGACCGAGGCCATTCGGGCGGCTGTCTTCGCGGAACTCGCGGCCGTCGGCTACTCCCGCATGTCCATCGAGGGCATCGCGCGCAGGGCCGGTGTCGGCAAGACGGCGGTGTACCGGCGCTGGCGTTCCAAGCTCCACCTGGTGCTCGACCTGGTCTCGGCGGTGGCCGTGCAGGGCCTGCCGGCCCCCGACACCGGTTCCCTGGAGGGCGACCTCAGACTTCTGTACGAGGTGACGTCCCGGGCCCTGCGCCACCCGGTGGCCGGTCAGATCATCCCGGACCTCCAGGCGGAGGCGGCCCGCAACCCGGACATCGCGGACGCCATGCAGAAGGCGCTGCGGGAGGGGCAGCAGAGTGTGGCGAGCGGCATTGTCGCCGCCGCGGTCGCCCGCGCCGAGATCGGTGAGGACGTGGACATCGACCTCGCCCTCGACCTGATCTCCGGCCCGCTGTACTGGCGGGCCGTGGTGGTACGGGGGCCGAAGTTCCCGAAGGGGTACCTGGCGGGGCTGGCCCGGGCGACGGCCGGGGCCCTCAAGGCGTTGTGAGCCCGGTGCGATGCCCGGCGGATACGGGTGAACGGCAAGTGATCAATACTACATGGATACGGTAAAGCTTGGGTTGCTACGTAGCGTAAGGTTCACGATATGATTGGCGGGGAGACTCATGACAGCGTAGGAAGACCCAGCTCAGGGGAGCTGGAGAGCGTGGTCCTGCCCCTGATCGCGACGCCCGTCGACCGGACGCCCGTTCCGTCACCCGGACCGGACATCGCCGCAGTCGGCCCGATATCCATCCCTTGAGTGAGTCAGAGGTAGTTGCTGTAGTGTCCCAGCGCCACGACGGAACGCCCGACATCAGCGTAGTCGTCATCGTGTACAACGACGCCGAACGTCTCCCGACGGCGGTGCGGTCGGTTCTCGATCAGTCCCTGAGGAACGTCGAAGTCGTCATAGCCGACGACCACTCCACCGACGGCTCCTACGAGGTCGCGCAGCGGCTGGCGGCGGACTCCGACCGGGTGCGGGCGATACAGCTGGCCGAGAACAGCGGAGGCTGCGGCGAACCGCGCAACCAGGGCATAGCCGTGGCCCGCGGCCGGTACGTGATGTTCCTCGACAGCGACGACACCCTTGAGGTCAACGCCTGCCGCAACATGCTGGACGCCGCGGAGCGCACCGGCGCGGATCTCGTGTCCGGCCTCTGCGTGCGCGTGCACATAGACAGCAGGACGGGCAAGACGGTCAAGTGGTATCCGTGGCTCTACCGGCAGACCCGGACCTTCGACTCGATCGCGGAGATACCGGACCTGCTGGTCTTCGACACCCTCTCGACCAACAAGTGCTACCGCCGTGAGTTCCTGATCGAGAAGGGCCTGACCTTCCCGCGGGGCATTCACTACGAGGACCTGCTGTTCTCCGCCCAGGCGTACCTGGCCGCGTCCCGGATCACGCTGATCCCGAGTCCGGTCTACAACTGGAACGTCGTCGAGAAGGCGGAAGCGAAGTCCATCAGCAACCGTCGTCACGAGATCAACAACTTTGCCGACCGGCTGGAGATCCACCGCCGGATCGACAGCGTCCTCGCCCGTGAGGGCCATGACGAGCTGAAGCTGCACAAGGACAGGAAGTTCCTGAAGCACGACCTCGTCCTCTATCTGCGGGACCTGCCCTTCCTGGACGACGACTACCGGCACCGCTTCGCGGAGATGGCCCGCGGCTATGTGCAGGACTTCTCGGAAGAGGCCTACTCCGGGCTCTCCGTGATCCACCGGCTGTGCGCCTACCTGCTCCTGCGCGAGGACTGGGAGCACCTGATGCCGGCCATCGACACGCTCATCAACAAGGCCAAGGTCTCCAGCCCCCTGGTGGAGAGCAACGGCCGGGTCTACTGGTGCGCGGAACATCTCGAGGACCCGCTGGGCCGCCAGGTTCTCGACGTCACCGACCTCGGGTACCACGACAAGCCGGTCCACCTGCTCAGCCTGCGCAACGCGGTGACCCGGTACTCGGAGACCTCGGCGGGGGTGGTCCTCGCGGGAGCCGTGGTCAACCCGTTCGAAGCGATCTCGCCCGACGCCGCGCTGACGGCCGAGCTGGAGTTCCGTCCCCGGCGCAAGAGCCTGCCGCTGTCGTTCCGCTTCCCCGTGCAGACGCTTGGGCACGACGGGGAGTCGGTGACCTGGCAGGCCACCGTCCCCCTGGCGAGCAAGCTGCGTCCCGTGGGCATCGTCGACGACGTGTGGGACGTGCGCATGCACCTCACGGTCGACGGTGAGCGCACCACCAGCCAGCTCACCGTCGGGAGCACCGACCTGGAGAGCTCCGGAGCCGTTCGCATCCGGCCGCGGTTGGGCCGGATGACGGCCGACCGCATCGAGCCGCACGCCTCCGCCAACGGGCATCTCGCCTTCCGGCTGACCCAGCACGGTCAACTGGCCCGGCGCACCTCGCTGTTCGTGCAGCGCAACATGCACAGCCCGTCCGCCCAGGTGGCCAAGAAGGCGGTGCGCAAGGCCGCCTCGCTGCGCAAGGACCTCCACTCGGTCGAGCGGAAGATCGAGGGCTACCACCGGATGATCCGGCTCCTGCCGGTCCGCAAGGGAACCGTCGTCTTCGAAAGCCACCTCGGCAAGCAGTACAGCGACAGCCCCCGCGCCATCTTCGAAGAACTGCGTCGGCGTGGCACGCCGATCAAGGCGATCTGGTCGTACGCGGGCGAACGCCCCACCGGCTTCCCCAAGGACGTCGAGCTGGTGCGCCGCTGGTCCTGGCCCTACCTCAGGGCGCTGGCACAGGCCGAGTTCTGGATCGACAACCAGGGCTTCCCGCTGAAGCTGAGCAAGCGGCCGGAGACCACCTATATCCAGACCTGGCACGGCTCCGCGCTGAAGCGAATGGGCTTCGACGAGCCGCAGTTCCGGATCATGCCCGAGCAGGAGCAGCGCGACTACCAGCAGTCGATCGACCGCTTCGACCACTTCGTGGTGCGAGGTGAGCACGACGAGAGGACGCTCGCGCGCGCCTACCGGATCCCTGAGGAGAAGCTGCTGCGCACGGGCTACCCGCGCAACGACGCCCTGGTGCGAGCGCGGGAAGGCGCCACCCTCGACCCGGCGGCCGAGGAACTCGCCGAGCGTCTGGGAATCCGCCGGGACCGCCCCGTGGTCCTGTACGCCCCGACGTTCCGGGCGGAGAACGGGAAGGTGCGCGCGTTCGAGTTCCCCTTCGACGTGGACGAGTTCGCGGACCGTTTCGGCGACCGGTTCACCCTGCTGATCCGCACGCACTACCTCAACAGCGTGACGCTTCCGCCGTCGGTGGCGGGCCGGGTGGTCAACGTCAGCCAGGAGCCGGACATCACGCCCGTCCTGCAGCTGTCGGACGTGCTCGTCACGGACTACTCGTCCGTGATGTTCGACTACGCGCTGCTGCAGCGGCCGATGGTCTTCTACACGTACGACTGGGACGAGTACGTGAAGAACAGCCGCGGTACGTACTTCGACCTGTCCGAGCAGGCGCCGGGCCCGGTCGCCATGACGACGGAGGAACTCTTCGACGCCCTGTCGGACCTGGACGCCCTCGCGTCCGGCTACGAGGGACGGCTCAAGGAGTTCATGACCCAGTACGGCGACTACGACCACGGTGACGCCGCCGCGCAGATCGCAGACCGCTTCTTCGGCACCCGGGAAGACAACCGATGACACAGCGCGACATCATCTTCGTGGCCAACGAGGTCAATGAACTCGGCGGCGTGGCCCGCTGGCAGACCCAGATGGCCGGTCTGTTCGCGGAGCGCGGCCACCGCGTGACCATCGTGGGCATCGCGCCGTCGGACGCGCCGATGGATCTCGGTGACAACCCGCCGTTCGCCACCGTGACGCTCTACGACAAGCGTCCCCCCGGGCCTCAGCGGATCCGCACCCTCCGCGACCGCGCCAACCTCACGGCCCGGCGACGCGAGGCCGCTCGTCAGAGGAACATGCGAGCGGCGGCCGGACGGCTGTCGGACATCTTCCGCGCCGCCCGCCCGGGCGCGGTGATCATCGTGACCCAGGTGTGGGCCATGGAATGGGTGGCCATCGCCGACACGGCCGGCCATTGCGTCATCGGCATGAGCCACGAGTCCTTCGAGACCTCGCGGACCTCATCCCGCTTCCAGCGCGTGGAGCGCTACTACAAGGACATAGACCGGCTGCTCCTGCTGACCCAGGAGGACGCCGACCTGTGGACGGGCCGCGGGCTCACCAACGTGGGCTTCATGCCGAACCCGTCGCCGATGATGCCGGAGCGTCCCTCCCCGCGCAGCGAGAAGGTCGTCGCGAGCATAGGCCGCCTCGCCCACCCGAAGGGCGTCGACATGCTGCTCGACACCTGGGCGGAAGTGGCGCCGAAGCATCCGGGATGGCGGCTGCGCATCTACGGTTCCGGGCCCGACGAAGGGGTGTTCAGGCAGCAGTGCACCCAGCTGGGGCTGGACGGCTCCGTGGAGTGGGCCGGCCAGACCGACGACGTCGAGGGCGCCCTGCACCAGGCGTCGGTGTTCGTCCAGTCCTCACGTGGCGAGGGCTTCCCGCTGGTTCTGCTGGAGGCGATGGCCTGCGCCGTACCCTGTGTGGCCTTCGACTGTGCCCCCGGTGTCCGCGAGATCATCCAGGACGAGGAGGACGGGCTCCTCGCCAGGCTCGGCAACACCTCCGAACTCGCGCACCAGCTCGGACGCCTGCTGGAGGACGCGGAATTCCGGGACAGCATGGGCGACAAGGCCCGCGGGAACGTCCAGCGCTTCTCACCCGCGGTCATCACGGACCGTTGGGAAGAACTGTTCACCTTCCTGGAGCGCTGAGCCGCCGGGACAGACCGTGCGCCATCGTCCGGGAGCCGAGGAACGATCCTTGCCTCCCGGACGTCGGCCGCCCGTGGCCCTGGTCCCGGGAGGGATACCGGGGGCTGCTGAGGGATACCGTGGAGCCGGTCTTGACCGAGGTATCGCGGGTACGGGGAGCGGGCAGTGCGCGGCGGGTGCGGTGGCGTATGCCGCGTACAACCCGGACGCCTCGTTCGGCGTGTTCCTCGGTTACGTCGCTCGCCGTACCTTCCGGCGCGTGTCCTTCGGGCGGCGGAGCCGTTCTAGCGCAGCCTTCTGGACACGGTGGGGCCGTGTCCGGCCGCAGCGTCGTGGTTCCCGTACGGATCAGGCCGAGTCGCCTCTGCCGCCGGCAAAGAGCGGCCCCCGCCACCTCTCATCGGGGGTGGCGGGGGCCGCGGTGCTGGTCGGCCGGGCTTACGAGGGGTTGGGAGCGATGGAAGGCTGGGGGCGTCGCCCGGGCCGGCCGTCGCGGCGAAGGCCCGCGCGGTGGTGGTGAGAGGGAGGGCCGCGGCTGCCGTCGTGGCGGCGGCCACGGTCAAGACGCGGCGTCTGCTCCAGTACGTCGTGTTCAAGTTTCGAGTCCCGATCGGTCGGCGGCCGCCGACGCCGCCCGGGTGATCCGTGGGCGCCGTCGGCAGTGGGGGGTGAATGGAAGGGAGATCTCAGAACTGCCGTGCGGCCGAGGCGAGATGAGCCCGGCGCGCCGCGGATGACCGGTGGTGCGGGAGCTCCAGCCGAGCGGTGAGCGCGGCGAGCGGACCCGGTCGTCCCGCACGAGGCAGATGCGTGGAAGCTTCCGTGCGCAGGGCGGAGGGGAGCTACTTGCTGGTGGAGATCTCGACGAGCGTCTGGTCGTGGCTGCCGGGATCGGCGCTCTCGCCCACAGGCGTGAGGGTGTCCTTGGGGATGTCGTAGTGCGTCGTCTTGTCGTCGACGGTCATCGTCACGTCGGCGGAGTGGTCGGCGGCGCCCTGATGCCGTAGACGGCGGGGATCTCCAGGCTCAGGTAGCCGCTGTTCCCCGTGACGCGGAAGCAGATGTGGCTCTGCCGGTTGCGCTCCCAGATCTCCAGCAGGCCGTCCTGGCTGCCGCACGCGGCCAGCACGATGTGCCCGTCGCCCCGCTTGAGCACGATGCCCAGTTCCTGCTGGATCTTGGCGGCGTCGGGGTAGTTGAAGTCCTCGACGGCGTAACCAGGCGTGTCGGCCGCGACGGTGGTGGGCGAGGAGGGCGTCGATCTGGCCGACGCGTAGGAAGTGGACCAGGCCACGGCGGCGGCTCCCGCTAGGCACGCAGCCACCACTGTTCGAGCGACGAGTCTCAATGTATTTCCTAGCTAGTAAAACGACCCTTGAGGAGCTGGGCAAAAGTGCATGGCATGCGAAATTAAGACGCGACTCCCCCTGGAGCGGCGCCAAAAATTACCCAACTGTCCTCATGCAAGCCACAGTTGGTTCACATGTCCACTCGGACAAATCGGGGTGATCATGGAAGTTGAAGGGCGAACCGAACCGGCTCGTTAATCAACGTCGAGATAGTTGTGCGCTTCCGCGCGAAAGGTGCGTAAGGAAATTCCAAGAAGCGCCGGAGGTTATATACTGTTCAACAGTCGCGGCATTATGGAGGGAACTGAAAAGAGCTGCGGAGGCGCTAGCAGGCGCTAGGAGACCTGGTACCCGGCGGCCTGTTGCTCGGCCTGCGGGGACAGCGTCGCGCTGATGAGCGAGCACGCCGAGGCCTTCGTCTCAGCGCCCCGGACGCCGCTCCTCGACGGGCGGACGTCGCCTGCCGCGGTGCAAGTGCCGCAGCAGGCAGCCGTGTCGGGCTTGGTCAGCCCGCCGTCCGGACCCTGGAGCCGGCTGTACGGACTTGTGGCGGCCGGCGTCGAGCCCGGACGGCCGCGAGTCCGCCATAACGGCCGAGGAGGGCGTTCGCGCTCCTCGGCGGCTGTGAAAGGTGATGGTGGCCCTAGAGCCGTGCCGTCATGTGCGGCGGGCGAGGCGCCGCAGCCTGCGGCCCAGGACCGATGTCGCTCCCCGCACTCCGGGGGCCAGCCGCACGGCCAGCGCACCGGAGTGTGTGGCGTACGGCTGGACCAGGAGCACGCCGTGCTTCAGGCTCGGCACCGCGCGGCGGGTCAGGAGACCGGGGCCGGTGAGGGCGTGTGCCGTGGTCTCGCGGCTCGTGCCGTCGTCGCAGCGGAGCGTCAGCGTCACGTCCCAGGTGCCTGCGGCGAACGCCGACAGGTCGACCGCGGTCTCGGCCCTCCAGCCGTCCGAGGCCGCGTCCCGGCGCAGCGGGGCCGTGTACGTGTGGCTGGTGCGGGCGCCGCCCTCCCGGGGGGTGAACTCCACGTCGATCCTGGCCGGACGCGCGTTCTCCATCCGCCCGTACAGCTCGTGCAGGTGCAGCCGCAGCCGGCTGCCGCGCGCCGCGGGGTGCAGCTCCGCGTCGATGGCGACGGGCAGACGCGGTACGGGCCGGTGCAGCAGGTGTTCCAGCTGGACCTGGGGCAGATCAGCCGACCAGACGGGGGTGCCGTCCGCCGTGCTCGCGTAGGGCGGGGCCAGCTGCGCGGGGCGCGCCGCGAGTTCCTTGAGCCGGTCGAGGTCGCGCGGCGCCTCGGAGGCGAGCACCACCTGGGCGACGACCCTGCCGGACACGGAAGCCTGGGCGAGGTCGGCGTCGTCGAAGTCCGAGAGGAACGCGCGTGTGAGGGTCCACCACTCGTTCTGGTACCCGGCGTCGCGCAGCGGCAGTTCCCTTGTGTACATGCGCAGTCCGCGGTCCAGGAAGGTGGTGCGCGCGGCACGCGCGAGCCGCTTGTCGCCCGCCCGCAACAGGATCTCGTATGCCTGCCGGGTCGCCTCCATTCGCGCCTTCCAGTTGTCGACGTCGGCGCGGTCGAGGGAGATGGACAGCCGTCGGGCGGAGCGGCGGACATGCCAGATGTAGACGGTCTCGGGCACCAGGGCGATGCTCGGTCCGGCGGCCAGCATGCGCGCGCTGAAGACGAAGTCCTCATAGGGGAAGCGGCCGTCGGGGAACCGGATGCCGTGTTCGCGCAGGAAGTCCGTGCGGTACAGCTTGTTGACGCACAGCGTGTCGTACGCCAGCCGCGGGCGCCGGCTGGGGCGGGAGATCAGCGCGGGCCGCTCGTACAGCTCCGGCTGCCAGGGGACCTCTCGGCCCGACGGCAGCTCGCGACGCACGCACAGGCCCGCCGCCACCGGGGTTCCGTGCGCGACGGCCGCCATGAGGAGCGCCTCGACGGCTCCGGGCGGCAGTACGTCGTCGCTGTCCAGGAACATCACATACGGGGCGGCGGCCAAGTCGATCCCGTCGTTGCGCGGGCTGCCGCAGCCGCCGCTGTTGACGGTTCTGCGCACGACCTTGACGCGCGGGTCCTCGGCCGCCAGCGCGTCCAGCAGTTCGGGACTGCCGTCCGTCGAACAGTCGTCGACCGCGATCACTTCACGGACGACACCGCCCTGAGCCAGGGCGGAGCGCACCGCGTCCGTCACATGAGCGGCGTCGTCGTATCCGATGACGATGACGCTGACCTGTGCGTCGTGAGGGTGCATCGATTCCACGAGCGGCAACACTAGGGATTCCGGGTAATTATCTGTTAAGAGAGGCCCGGCCGCGCGGGTGGAACACGGCGGAAATCGTGGCGCGGCCCCGCCCGGGAGTGTCCGGTCCGGGCCGCTCGCCCCCTGGATTCCCCGGCTGCTCCGGTGTGGGCCGTCCCGAGCACCACAGACGGGTGAAGGACATCACCGCGGCGGAGACCAGCAGCCCGTTGCGCACAGTTATGAGAGCGCAGCCCGCCCAGGTGCTGCCGATGACCTCTCCGTAGTAGGCGGGGAACTCCACGGTGCTCACCGCGGTCGCGGCCAGGACGAGCGGCGCCACCGGGCGCTGGGCGGTGTGCTGTGACGTCAGGCACACCGCCGCCAGGCCGATCAGCCACACCATGTACTGAGGGCTGATCACCCGGCTCGTCACCGTGAACAGCAGAACCGCGGCGAGCGCCGCGTCGTACGGGGTCGCCGGCGTCCAGCGGCGGGCCCGCAGCCGCCACAGCAGCAGAAGGGCGAAGGCGAGCGCGGTCAGCGCGAGCGAGCACAGGGCGACGGCGTGCACATACGGGCCCACGAGCTCCACGGCCCCGTACTGGTACCGGGTGCGCCCCGGCCAGCCCGCCCGGCGCGCGAGCATGAGCGCCGTGCCGCCGAGCGACTCGATCTGCACACCACGGCCGTCCTGCTGGCGCAGGAAGTCGAACGGATCGCGGAACAGGGCCGTGAGCAAGGCGAGCAGGGTGACCGTGGTGAGCACGGCGGCCGCCCAGGTCTCACGGGTCGTCCGGCCGCGCGGTGTGCCGAGGAGCGTCAGCGCGGGCCACACCTTCACCAGGGCGCCGAGCGCCGCGAACACGCCACTTGCGCGCCGGGAGCGCGAAAGGGTCAGCAGGGAGACGACCGCGAACGCGGTGACCTGGACGTCGTACCGGGCGAGCGGGATGTGCAGCAGCAGCGGCAGGCCCCCGATCCACAGCGCCGCGCCGCGCAGCGAGCGGCCCGGCCGGGTGCCCGCGCGGGCGAGGACGAGAGCGATCACAGCGTCCGTGAGCAGGGTGAGGGTGACGAACGCCTGAAAGTACGTCAGCCCGGGGAGCAGGGCGGGGGACAGCAGCACCGCCCCCGCTCCCGGCGGGTACTGCCACAGGTGGTCGCCGGACGGGAAGGAGCCGTGCCGGAGGATGCCGTACCAGCCGTAGTACAGCCGCGAGACCTCCTGGGCGACCCCGCCCTTGCCGAGCAGCGCGGACTGGTCGTGGATGAGCAGCCACAGCATCAGGACGCGGGTGGTCAGCCAGCCGACGGCGAGGGCGTACAACCAATGTCTGCGGTGGGCCGTCTTCCCATGCGGTGTTGACACAGGAGTGGAAGCAGCCGTTCCGGATGTCGCCGGACCGTTCGAGGCACTCATCAAGGCATCCATCAAGCCCGGATGGTAGGCCGGATGTTTGCTGTATAGCGGGAGGTTCGCCGTCAATGCCCAGCAAACAAACTCTAATATTACTAAAAACGGACATGTTGAATGGAGCCATGAGTCGGTCACTGGAGAAGCGCAGGGAGCTTGTGGCCGTCCTCGTCCCCGCGATCGTCATGTTCGCGATCGGGCTGTGGGGACTGGACCGTGGCGGCATGTGGCGCGACGAGGCAGCCACGTTCGAGGTCGCGCGACGCCCTGTGCCTGAGATCTGGCACCTGCTGCACCACGTGGACGCGGTGCACGGCCTCTACTACCTGATGATGCATCTGGTCCTCGCCGTCCACCCCGGCGAGGTGGTGCTGCGGCTGCCCTCGGTCTGCGGCGCGGCGTCGGCCGCGGCCCTGATCGCCGCGCTGGGCGCACGGCTGTGCCGGCCGAGGGTGGGGCTGTGGGCGGGCCTGCTGTACGCGGTCACGCCGATGGCCGGGCACTACGCGCAGGAAGGCCGCTCGTACGCGCTGGTCGCGGCCGGGGTCGCGGGCGCGACGCTGCTGCTCCTGCGCGCGGTGCGGGACGGGAGGTGGTGGCCGTACGGGGTGGTCGTCACCGTCAGCTGTGTCCTGCACGAGTTCGCCGTGCTGGCGCTGCCGGCACATGCCTGCACGCTGGCGCTCGCCCGGGTGCCGGGGCGGGTGTGGCGCGGATGGCTGCTCTCGGCCGGGGCCACGGTCCTCGTGCTGCTGCCGCTGGTGCTGGTCTCGCACGGTCAGGCGGCGCAGGTGTCGTGGCTGACGAAACCGGACGGGCGGACCGTGGAGGCGCTGATGAGGGCGTTCGCGGGGCCCTCGTCAGGGGTTCTCGTGCCGTATCTGGTGCTGGTGGTCCTGGGCCTGTGGAGGCCGGGGGGCGGGCGGGGGATCTCCCTGGCCGGGGTGGCGGTGCCGCTGGTCCTGGTGCCGCCCGCGGTGCTGATGGCGGTGTCGGAGATCTCGCCCCTCTACTACGACCGGTACGTGCTGTACTCGCTGGCCGGGGCGCCGTTGCTCGCGGCGGCCGGCGCGGATCGGGTGGCCGGCGCCGTGCGGTGGATGTGGACCGGCGGCCTTCGTACGTCCACCGCGCTCCCCTTCCGGGTTCACTCGGACGAGGGAGCCGCCGACCCCGTGCCTTCCGGCGGCGACGTCGCCCTCGGCCTCGGCCTCCGGGTGTCCGGGGCCGCGCGGCCCGCGGTCACCGGTGGGGGAGTCGCCCTCCGGGACGCCCCGTCGGCCGGTGTGCCCGGTGCCGTTCCCGCCGTCCGGCGTCCCTCCCCGGTGTGGCGCCATGGCACGGCGCTGCTCGGGGTGCTCGCCGTATGCGCCGCGTTCGCCTCGCAGCTCCCCCTGCTCCGGGCCGATCGGCTCGCCTCCCACCGCGCCGACAACCTCGCGGCCGTCTCGGCGTTCGTAGGACGCCAGGTCCGGCCCGGGGACCCCGTGCTGTTCCTGCCCTCGCTGGAGCGGCGCTCGGCGCTGACGTATCCCGCGCGCTTCCATGGGATCCGCGATGTGGCGCTGGACGTACCCGCCCGCGAGGACGGGTCCCTCTACGGGCGGGAGGTCGGGCCCGGGGAACTGCGTCGGCGGCTCGCCGGGCTGTCGAAGGTCTGGGTGCAGACCCAGTCGTACGCACTGCGGACCTCGTGGACGCCCTCGAGCCCCACCGAAAGCGCCAAACTCGCGGTCCTGCAGGACGACTTCCGCATCCAGGCGCAGTACGTGAGCCGCGGGGTCACGCTCCGGCTGTACGTACGCCGCTGACCATGCAGGGCCCGGGCTTCCCGGGCCCTGCGCGGCGGATCGTCTTCGGTGGCCTCTTCCCCGGCTGTCGAGCCCCGGATTCCCGCCCGCCTCCGCGTGGATATCCGCGGACCGGGGGCGGATCCCTCATTCAGGCGCAGCCCGGCGTCTCCTCCAGTGCCGCGGAATCCAGGGCGCCGGTCAGGCGGTCCAGCCGGGCCTGGAGGTCCATGATCTCCGCCAGTTCGAAGCCCGTCGCCGCGGCGATCCGGCGCGGCACCGCCACGGCGAGCCGCTTCAGCCCCGCGCCCTCCTCCGTGAGGTGGATCCGCACCGAACGCTCGTCCTCGGCGCTGCGCTCCCGCCGCACCAGGCCCGCCGCCTCCAGGCGCTTCAGGAGCGGGGAGAGCGTCCCGGAGTCCAGTCGCAGATGCTCGCCGAGCCGCTTCACCGGCAGCGCCCCGTGCTCCCACAGCACCAGCATCACCAGGTACTGGGGATATGTGAGCCCCAGGTCCTTGAGCGCGACGCGGTACACGCTGTTGAAGGCGCGGGACGCGGCGTGGAGGGAGAAGCAGATCTGGCGGTCCAGCCGCAGGAACTCCTCGTCCGCGGACTCGTCGGCGGCCTCGGGGCTGGGGGGCGGCGTGCTTGTCATGCACCCAGGATAGCTCCGTCGGGCCACTTAGTTGTGCACAACTGAATTGTGTGCTTCAATCTTCTCCGTGAGGCGGTCCGGAGGAACGGAAGCCGGGCGCCGCAGATGACTTCGAGAGGGTTGGTTTCCATGGACGTGCTGTACACCGCTGTCGCCACCGCCACGCACGGCCGCGACGGACGCGCGGTCAGCTCCGACGGCAAGCTGGACCTGCAGCTGGCCATCCCGGTGGAGATGGGCGGCAACGGCCAGGGCACGAACCCCGAGCAGCTGTTCGCCGCCGGGTACGCGGCCTGCTTCGCCAGCGCCCTCGGCCTGGTCGGACGGCAGGCGAAGGTCGACGTCAGCGACGCCGCCGTGACCGGTGAGGTCGGCATCGGCAAGCAGGGCGAGGGCTTCGGTCTCGCGGTCACCCTGCGCATCGAGCTCCCCGACACCGTGGACCAGGAGACCGGCCGCAAGCTGGTCGAGCAGGCCCACCAGGTCTGCCCCTACTCCAACGCGACCCGCGGCAACATCCCGGTCGAGCTGGTCGTCGAGTAACGAGGGCCTCTCCCTCCAGACCGCGCCCGGCGCCGGAAGCCTTCTCCCGGCCCCGGGCGCACCCTCATGCCCGGGTGGCGGGCGCCGGGCGGTCAGGCGTTCGAGGGACGGGTGGTGCCGCGGCGCGCCGCCAGGAGGTGCGCCAGTGCTTCCGCCGCCAGCACCGCCACGGCCACGGGCGGGCTGAGTACGTCTCCCAGGGCGATCACCGCCAGGGGCACCAGCACACCGGGCACGGCCCAGGGCGCCGTACGGCGCAGGGTACGGCCGTACCGCAGGCTGATCGCCGAGTGCGCGGCGTGGTACAGGGCCTGCCCGCCGGCCAGGGCGACCAGCGCTCCGGTGGGCAGCCGGTGGTGACCGGCATCCGCAACGACGGTACCCAGCCCCGCGGCCAGCGCGGTGATCCCGGCGACGGCGAAGAAGTGCAGGAAGGCGACCACGTCGCGGGCCATGGCGTACATCTCGCGCGGAGGCAGCAGCCGCAGATGGCGTTCCGCCGCCGGAGTCGCGAAGTCGAAGTACGACCACCACAGGGCGGCCAGCAGCACGAAGCCCAGCACGGCGACCAGGGCCGCCTGCCCGGTCCAGGTGCCGGACATGGCGGTGATCAGTGCGATCACCGACTCGCCGAGCACGATGATGACGAAGAGGCCCACCCTCTCCACCAGGTGCTCCACGCTGATCGGCCCCGGCAGCGAATTGCCGTGGCCCGCGGCGATCATGGCGACCTCGATGGCCAGAGCGATCACCCACAGCACGAAGCGCCACGGGGACGGCACGGCCGCCGACACCGCCCACAGCGTGGCCGTGACCACGCAGTAGGTGAACGGGCGCCAGCGGGGGACCCGTTGTCCGGCCGGCAGTTCCCGTGAGGTCGCGGGCCACCATTGCGCGAACATCACCAGCCGGGTGGCGGCGAGCGCCAGGGAGAAGACCGGGGCGCGGCCCCCGAGCCCCTCGGGGACGGCGGCGCTCATCGCGGCGAGCGAGAGCATCGCGGTGAGCAGCAGCAACCGGGCCCGGGGGCGGTCGTCGTCGAACAGGTTGGCCTGGAACATGAAGTTGATCCAGGCCCACCAGGCGGGGGCGAACAGGGCGAGGAACGTCAGGAAGTCGCCCCGTCCGGGATCACCGTGCAGCCCTTTGGCGAGCTGGGAGACGACCGCCACGAAGACCAGGTCGAAGAAGAGTTCCGGCCAGCCGGCATGGCGGGCCTCCGGTCCGGGTGCGTCGGCGGGGACGGCGGCCGGTGCGGCGTTCTGCATGGGCGTCACCGTAGTGGCCGGCGGGCCGATCCCACCCCCTGCCGCGGGCCGCCCGCATCATGACGCCTCGGAGGCGGCAACGCTCCGCTTCCGCGCGGTCCCGCACCGGACGGACCGCCTCTCAACCGCGTGTGATGCCGGACGGCACGCTAACCCCGCCCCCATGGCCCGGACTTGCTCGCGAGGTCACGGGCCGGTGCGTCGCTCTCGCCTGCCGCAGGGGCCGGGATCACGGCCCGGACGTCCGGTTCGCCCAGCATCAGGGTGCGTACCACCCGCTCGGCCGCCCTGCCGTCGTCGAACTCGCAGTAGCGTTCCCGGAACCCGGCGCGCAGTTCCGCGGACTCCGTGTCCCGCCAGCATCCGGACGCGAACAGCCACGCCAGTTCCCGGTACGAGCGCGAGACATGTCCCGGCGCGCCCGTCGTGATGTCGAAGTACGCGCCCCGGCTCGCCGTGTAGGCGCCCCAGTCGTCGGCGTGCACGACGATCGGGCGGTCCAGGTTGGCGTAGTCGAACATCAGGGCCGAGTAGTCCGTGACCAGGGCGTCCGATGCGAGCATCACCTCCTCGGCGTGCGGTTCGTCGGTGGCGTCGACCAGTACGCCCCGCCGGTGCAGTTCGGTCAGGCCCATCCCGCGGGCCGGGCCGTCCGCCAGAGACGGGTGCAGGCGTACGACCAGGGTGTGGTCCTCGCCCAGCTCCTCGGCGAACCGGACCAGGTCGAAGCGCTCCACATGGCCGCCCCGCACATGGTCGCGGCGGGTCGGCGCGTACAGCACGACCGTGTCGTTCTCGGGGATTCCGTGCCGGAGGCGGAAGGCCGCCCCGTCGCCCGGTTTCGCGTTGACCAGGACGTCGTTGCGGGGGCTGCCGGTGCGGGCCGAGGCGAAGTCGCAGGGGTAGGCGCGGTCCCAGACCAGTTCGGAGTGGCGGTTGGCGACCAGGCTGTAGTCCCAGCGGTCGGCCCGGCGCAGCATCCCCGGCACATCGAAGCCGTGCCGGGCGCCCGGCTTGCCCAGCAGATCGGTGCCCATGTACTTCAGCGGGGTGCCCTGATGGGTGTGGATGTGGACGCTGCCGGGGCGTTTGGCCACGGCATAGGGCCAGTTGACGTTGTTGACGAAGTACGTGGCCCGCGCGGTGATCTGGCGGCAGGCCAGGGTGTCCGGCAGGACGTACTCGACGCCCGGCGGGAGGTGCTCCGCCTGGTCCTCGCGTACCACCCACACACCCCGGATGTGCGGGGCCAGGTCGCGTGCCGCGCGGTGGATCGCCGCCGGGTCGCCGAGGACACCACGGTGCGAGAACGCGGAGTACACCGCCAGATTCGGGTCCAGAGGCCGCTTGCCGTACGCCCAGGACCAGCCGCGCTTGACCCGGCCGGCCACCGCCTGGCGGACCTGCCGTCCGTGCCGGCTCATCGCGTCGCCGGAGGCGGCGGCTCTCTGGGCGGCCTGGTAGAGGGCGTAACCCCTTTCCAGGACACGCAGTTCGGCGGGGACGGGCTCACGGGTGCGGTAGCGGCGGAAGAGTTCGGCGGTGCGGCGGAAGAACTCCCCCTTGTCGGAAGGGGGCAGACGGTCCGGCTTGGCCAGGATGTCGAGGCAGTGCTCACCCATCTTGCGGTGCAGATACGGGCGCCAGCGGTCCAGCTCCGGGTGGGTGCCGACGTACGCGAAGAGCCGTTCGTACTGCTCGTGGATGTCGAAGTGCTTGCGGCTGGTGGTGGACAGGATGCTGCCCTGGCGGCGCTGCCGGTAGCTGAGGCAGATGCGGTCCATGGCCGCGATGCGCCCGGCGGTGAGCAGGACGGGGAACGTCCAGGGGGTGTCCTCGTAATAGCCCGGCGGGAACTCGAAGCCGTGCTCGGTGATGTAGTCCCTGCGGTAGACCTTGTTCCAGACCACCATCAGCAGCTCGAGGATTTCCGGGTGTCCGGCCGCGGTGAAGCCGTCCTCGGGGGCCTCGGCCAGCACCTGGGCCAGGACGTTGCGCCGGGTGCCGCCCCACCAGTAGGTGCGGATGTAGTCGAAGACCAGGACGTCCGGGTCCCGGGTCTCCTCCAGCCGGTCCGCGATCGCGCGCAGCGCGCCCGGCGTGAGCGTGTCGTCGCTGTCCAGGAAGAGGAGGAAGTCCCCGGTGGCGAGCGGCATCCCGGCGTTGCGCGCCCGCCCGAGACCGACGTTCTCGGGCAGATGCAGCACCCGCACCCGGGGATCGCGCTCGGCGTACTCGTCGAGGATGGCCCCGCAGCCGTCGGGCGAGCGGTCGTCCACCGCGACCACCTCGAAGTCGCCGTACGACTGCCCGAGCACCGAGTCGAGGCACTCGCGCAGGAAGCCCTGCACCTTGAACACGGGGATGATGACGCTGAAGCGGGGCACGGTGATCAGCTCCTCACAAGGGCGTGGGCCGGGGCCGGAACGCGCTCGGCGAGCGGGAGCACGGCCGGGATCGACTCCGCGGGCTCGCCCAGCAGCACCCGGCGCACCACGCGTTCGGCCGCCCGCCCGTCGTCGAACTGGCAGAAGCGCTGCCGGAAGACGGTTCGCAGCGCGGCGGCGGGCCCGCCCGTGTACGAGCCGTCGCGGAAGGCGGTGGCCAGCTCCTCGGGTGTGTGCGCCACCTTGCCCGGCGGTGCGCCCAGCAGATCGAAGTAGACGCCCCGGGTCTCCTGGTAGACGTCCCAGTCGTCCGCGTACACGACGATCGGGCGGTCGAGGTTGGCGTAGTCGAACATGATCGACGAGTAGTCGGTGATCAGCGCGTCGGCGGCCAGGCACACATCCTCGGACGAGCGGTGCCGTGTCACATCGATGACGCGGCCGCTGCCGGCCGATGCGCCCTCCTGGTCGTAGAAGTAGTGGGCGCGCAGCAGGACCACATAGTCGTCGCCCACCGCGTCGCAGAACGCCTCCAGGTCCAGGCGGGCGTCGTAGCCCGTGCTGGTGTCGCGGTGCGTGGGCGCGTACAGCAGGGCGGTCCTGTCCTCGGGGACGCCCAGTTCGCGGCGGACGCGGGCGACGTCCTCGGCGGTCGCGGTGTAGTAGACGTCGTTGCGCGGATAGCCGTATTCGAGGGCTTCGTACGAGCCCGGGTACGCCCGCTCCCACATCTCGGTGGAATGCCGGTTGGAGGAGAGGTTGTAGTCCCAGCGGTCCACCCGGGCAAGGAGCTTGGCGAAGCTGCCGCTCGCCGCCGCGACGACGGGGTACGTGGACTGGTCGACGCCCATCTTCTTCAGCGGGGTGCCGTGCTGGGTCTGCAGATGCACACTGCCGGGGCGTTTGACCACGCTGTCCGCGAAGTTGGCGTTGTTGATGAGATACGTGGCGCGGGCCAGCACGTCCCAGTAGGCGCGGCTGCCGATCACCGCGTACTCCACATCCCTCGGCAGGCTGTCCACCGCGTCGGGCTCGACCAGGAACACCGACCGGATGTGCGGGGCGAGTTCGCGGGCCTTGGCGTGGATCGCGGCCGGGTTGCAGGCGTAGCCGCGGCCCCAGTAGGCGCAGTACACCGCGAGGCCGGGGTCGAGCGGGCGGCGCAGCTCCAGCGCGTAGCGGGCACGGGTGCGCAGCCCGCGGGGCACCGCCGCGCCCCGTACGGCCTTCGCCGGGCCCTGGTTGACGCCGCGCAGCGCCCGGAAGGCGCTGTACGCGCCGGACGCGAGCAGCCGGTGCTGCACGCCGACGCTGCCCGCCGGAGGCCGGTACCCGTCCGGGCGGTGGCGGCGGTAGAGGCGGCCCGCGCGCCGGAAGAAGGCGCGCCGCAGATGCGCGGGCAGCCGCTCCGGGTGCGCGGCGGTCCGCAGGACCACGGCGAACAGCTGCTCGAACAGGGGCCGCGCCCGCTCCGCGGGCAGGGAGAGTTCGGCGGCGCGGCCCATCACCAGCTCGACCTGGTCCAGGAGGTCGACCTGGTGTTTGCCGGGGCTGTGCAGACGGCTGCCCTGACGACGCACCAGATGCCGTACGCACACCGAGCGCAGCACGGCCAGACGCCCTGCGGCGAGCGTGACCAGGCCTCCCCAGCCGACGTCGGTGAAGTGGCTCGCCGGGAAGCCGAGCCGGTGTTCGGCGAGGAACGCGCGCCGGTAGGCCGCGCTCCACGCGGGTACGGACACACCGGTCAGCTCCGGGGCCCGGTCGGGGGTGAAAGCGCCTTTGGGGGTCTTCACCAGCGGCGGGGTCGTCGTCTCCGAGTCCCACCAGTGGACCCGCTCGTGGTCGAAGTACAGGACGTCCACGTCACCGGTCCCCGCCAGGCGCGCCTCGATGGCCGCGAGCGCGCCCGGCGCGAGCAGGTCGTCCCCGTCGAGGAACAGCAGATACGCCCCGGTCGCCGCCTCGGCCCCGGCGGTACGGGCCACGCCCAGGCCGCCGGAGGGCGGAGAGGTGAGCGGGACCACCCGGTCGTCCCGCTCGGCGTACCCGGTGACGACCGCGCCCTCCGGGGAGTCGGGCGCGTCGCAGACCGCGATCAGTTCGATGTCGCGGAAGGACTGGGTGAGCACGGAGTCCAGTGCCTGGGACAGGCGGCCGGCGACGCCGAAGGCGGGGACGATGATGCTGAATCGGGGCAACTCTGCTCTTTCTCTCGGGCCCCGGTTCCTGCCCCGGGGCCGGGGCGTCGTGGGCGTATCGGGCAGCGGTCAGCGCCCCCGGACGCCGGGAGGGCGGTCAGCGCCCCGGCCGTGCGGAGGGACGCCAGGTGAAGGGCCTGGAGGGGGTGGGCCTGCGGGGCATGGCATGACTCCCGTGAGGTCGGTGGGCGGACATCAGAGGAATTCGTCGACCGGAACCCGGCGGCCGGGCACCGGGACGGTGGCGGGCGGTGCGGCCGGGAGGCCCGCCGCGGCGGCGGACGGGACCGGGTGCCGGCCGGAGAGGGGGACGACCGGCGGCAGCCAGGTGTCCTCGCCGAGGACGACCCGGCGCACGATCCGCTCGGCGGCCCGCCCGTCGTCGTGCGGGCAGAAGCGCTCCCGGAACGCTCTGCGGCGCTGCGCCGAGCGCGAGGCGCACCAGTGGCCGGTCGCGAAGATGTCGATCAGCTCGTCCTCGTCGCGCGCCACCGCGCCCGGCGGGAAGGCGCGTACGTCGAAGCAGGTACCGCGGGCCGCGTCGTACGCCTCCCAGTCGTTCGCGTAGATGACGATCGGGCGGTCGAGGTTGGCGTAGTCGAACATCAGGGAGGAGAAGTCGGTGATCAGCGCGTCCGAGGCCAGGCACACGGATTCGACACTCGGGTGGCCGGTCACGTCGATGACCCGTCCGGCCGTGCTGCGCGCGAGCGGCTCACCGTACGAGGGGTGCGCCCTGGTCAGCAGGACGAAACGGGGGCCGAGCCGGTCGAGGACGTGCTCCAGATCGAGGCCGACACGCCGTCCGCGGTGGTAGTCGCGGTACGTCGGCGCGTACAGGACGGCCACCGCGCCCTCGGGGATTCCGAGCGTCCGCCGCACCCGGGTCACGTCCGCCGAGGTCGCACGGACGAAGACGTCGTTGCGGGGGAGGCCGTACTCCAGCGTGGTGAACCCGGACGGGAACGCCCGTTCCCAGACCAGGGTGGAGTGGCGGTTGCCGGAGACGACGTAGTCCCAGCTGTCGGCGGAGCGCAGCATCCGGGCGACGTCGGTGCCGCGGGCGGCGGCCGGACGGTCCAGGAGGTCCAGGCCCATGCGCTTGAGCGGGGTGCCCTGCCGGGTCTGGATCAGCACCTGACCCGGGCGCTTGACCACCCCGGGCTCGAAGTCGGCGTTGTGCACCAGGTACTTGGAGCGGGCCAGCGCCGTCCAGTACGCGGCCGAGCCGGGGTGCAGCCGGCGCGTCACGGCCGGCACGGTGTGGTGGTGCTCGGGGCGCGCGATCCACGCGGTGCGGATCTGCGGGAGCAGGGTGCGGAACGCGGACTCCAGGGCGCCGGGGTTGCAGCCGTACGCCCCTGACGCGTCCCGGGTGAAGACCGCCCGGTCGGCGCGCAGCGGGAGGCGGAGCTGGAGGCGGTAGTGCGCCCGCAGCGCGGCGGTCGACAGGCGCCGGGCCGCCCCGGAGGCCAGCGCCCTGGTGCGGCGGACGCACCGGGACGCCCACGACAGCGCGCGATGGACGCGGTGGTCGCCGAGGCGGATCAGCAGATCACGCGGCCGGGCAGGCGCGCCCGGGACGTGATGGCGGAGGTAGTGGGCGCGGGCCAGGTGCAGGAACTCCGCCCGGCTGCCGCGTGGCACCCGGCCGCGCGCGGCGTAGACCGCGGCCAGGTGGTCGACCATGCGGCGGAACAGCACCGGGCGCCAGCGGTCGAGCCCCGGACGGCCGTCGACGAACGCGAACACCCGGTCGTACTGGCCGAAGATGTCGAAGTGTCCCCGGCCGGTGGGGGCGAGGATGTTGCCGCCCTGTCGGCGCTGACGGTAGTGGACGCAGACCCGGTCGAGGGTGGCGAGGGTCCGGGTGGACAGCAGCACCGGGAACGTCCACGGCGTGTCCTCGTAGTGGCCGGGCGGGAAGGCGAAGCCCTCGCGCTCGATGAACTCCCGGCGGTACGCCTTGTTCCAGACCACCATCAGCAGTGAGAGCAGGCCGGGGCGGTCGTCCAGGGAGAAGGGCGCCGGGCCTTCCTCCGTGAGCAGTCCGGCGAGCTGGTTGCGGACCGTGCGCCCGGTCCAGTACGTGCGGGCGTAGTCGAACACCAGGACATCGGGTCCCGAGGTCTCCTCCAGCCGGTCGGCGATGTCCCGCAGCGCGCCCGGGACCAGGCTGTCGTCCCCGTCCAGGAACAGCACATAGTCACCGGTCGCCTCCTTGAGCCCCGCGTTGCGGGCCTGCCCGAGCCCTTCGTTCCGCGCCAGGTGCAGGGGGCGTACGCGGGCGTCACGGGCGGCGAACTCATCGATCATCGCGCCCGAGGCGTCGGGCGAGCAGTCGTCCACCGCGATCACTTCGATGTCCGTGTACGGCTGCTCCAGCACGGATGTGAGGCATTCCTGAAGGTACGCCTGAACCTTGTACACGGGGACGATGACACTGAACCTGGGCAAGGGACATCCATGGGATCGGCACGGGCATACTGCCCAAAAACGTCCGATGGAGTGGTTTGGTTACGCGAACTGCGGCATCCGGGGGAACGTGGGCGGAAACCCCAGGTGAACGAGCGGGGTGGACCGGGCTCCCGGTCCACCCCCGAACCGCTGTGCGGATGTGTCCGGCCGACCGTCGTACGAATACGTCTACTTGACGGCCCCCGCCATGACGCCGGACACGAACTGCCGCTGGAAGGCGAAGAACACGGCCAGCGGGATCACCATCGAGATGAACGCGCCCGGGGCCAGCACGTCGATGTTGTTGCCGAACTGGCGTACCTGGGTCTGCAGGGCCACCGTGATCGGCTGTGTCCCGGACTTGGTGAACACCAGCGCCACCAGCATGTCGTTCCACACCCACAGGAACTGGAAGATGCCGAGGCTCGCGAGGGCCGGGCCGCCGAGCGGCAGCACCACCCGGGCGAACAGCCGCAGTTCGCCCGCGCCGTCGAGCCGGGCCGCTTCCAGCAGCTCCCTCGGGATCTCCGCGAAGAAGTTCCGCAGCAGGAACACCGCGAAGGGCAGGCCGAAGCCAGTGTGGAAGAGGATCACCCCGAGGACCGTGCCGAAGAGGCCGAGCTTCCCGAACAGCTCCGCGATCGGGATCAGCGCCACCTGCACGGGGACCACCAGCAGGCCGACCACGGCCAGGAACCACCAGTCGCGGCCGGGGAAGTCCATCCAGGCGAAGGCGTAGCCCGCGAGCGAGCCGAGCCCCACGACCAGGAGCGTCGCCGGGACGGTGATCAGGACCGTGTTCCACAGGGAGTGGGTGATGTCCCCGTTCTCCAGGAGCTTGCGGTAGCTCTCGAAGGTGAGCTGCGAGGGCTGGGTGAAGACCTTCCACCAGCCGGAAGAGCTCATGTCGGCCGGTTTGCGCAGCGAGGCCAGCAGCAGCCCGACGGTGGGCACCAGCCAGAACAGGCCGACCAGGACGAGGAAGACCCGCACCAGTCCGCCGCCGAGACCCTCCACGAGCCGCGCCCCGAGAGAGCGCTTCGCCCCCGCCGCCGTCACGGACGCCTCAGGCCTCGTCCTCGGCGGACCTCCGGCATGCGTCGCGGTCATCGCCGCACCTCCCGCCTCAGCCGCCGGATGTTGAACAGCATCACCGGGACGACGAGCACCAGCAGGAACACCGCGATGGCGCTCGCGATGCCCGGCTGGTCCTCCGAGAAGCCCTTGCGGTACAGCTCCAGGGCCAGCACGTTCGCATCGTCCTGCGAGGAGCCCGGCGGGATGATGAACACCAGGTCGAAGACCTTCAGCACGTTGATCATCAGGGTGACGGTGACGACCGCGAGCACCGGCGCGAGCATCGGTACGGTCACCCGCCGGAACACCTGCCATTCATTCGCGCCGTCCACCCGCGCCGCCTCCAGCAGCTCCCGTGGCACGGCCGCGAGGCCCGCCGCGATCAGCACCATCGCGAAACCGGCCCACATCCATACGTACGCGCCGATCACGGCAGGTGTCACAAGCGTCGGGCCGAGCCAGTCGACACCGTTGTACGGCTCCCTGAAGTTGCTCGCAGGAAGCCTCAGCACCGCGCCGTCGGCGGCGGCCGGGAGCGTGAACGTCCCGTCGGCGGCGGCCTTGGCGGAGGCGACGACCTTGCCGCCCTTGACCGCCTCGATCCGCATGCCCGAGTAGCCCAGTTCGGACGGGTCGACGGCGCCGGGTCTCCCGACGCCCCTGCCGCGCGTGAAGGCCTGCCAGGCCGTTCCGGTGATCTTCCCGGGGTCGGGGTTCGCCGTGGCGGCCCGCCGCGCGGTCTTCGGCATTCGGTCGGGAGCCACACCCACCAACGGAAGGGCGACCGGCTGACCCGTGTGCACGGCCTGGGTGGTGACGAAGCCGCCCTGCTCGGGCTTGAGCGGCGAGTCGCGGCCCGGGTGCGCCTTCGGGAAGGCGGAGGACTCGGCGAACGTGTCGTGGACGCCCACCCACACCGCGTTGGCCACGCCCTTGCCGGGGTCCTGGTCGTAGACGAGACGGAAGATGATCCCCGCGGCGAGCATGGAGATCGCCATCGGCATGAAGACGACCAGCTTGAACGCGGTGCCCCAGCGCACTTTCCCCCAAGCTCTCGGCTTCGCACGAGCAGGGGGGTCCCCCGTGGTCAGCACGGCGAAGACCAGGCCGAGGGCCGTCGAGACGGTGGGCGCGAACACCACCCAGATGATGTTGTTCTTCAGGGCGGTGCGGATGCCGTCGTCGGTGAACAGCGCCTTGTAGTTGGCCGCTCCGGCGAAGCCGTCACCGGAGGCGTTCTGGAAGCTGCGGACCACCGAGTACCCGATCGGGTAGACCACGAGCGCGCCGAGCAGCACCAGGGCGGGCAGCAGGAACAGGGCCACCACGGTCCTGCGGGTGCCGGTCACGCTCTTGCGCGGACGAGGGGCGGGCGCCCTCTTCGGGACACCCGCCGCCGTGGCCGACGTCATCGCCGGATCAGCTTCCGCTGCCGTACGCCGCCGCCGCGTCCTTCTCCAGCTTCGCCTGCGTGCCCGCGACGTCCTTCGGGTTCTTCAGGAAGTCCTGGAGGTCCTTCCACTCGCCCTTGCCGGGCGTGCCGCCGAACGCCTGCGGGGCCTGGTCGGACATGTCGAACCGGAAGTCGTCGCCCGCCGCGATCAGCGCCTGGGCCATCTTCCGCTGCACCGCGTTCGGGTACGCGGACAGGTCGACCGACTTGTTCGGCGAGAGGTAGCCGCCCAGCTTGGCCTGGATGGACGCCGCGTCCGGCGAGGCCAGGAAGGTCACCAGGGCCTGCGCCGCCTTGGAGTCCTTGAAGACGACCGCCGCGTCACCGCCGGTCACCACGGGCGGGTGGCTGCCCACGGCAGGGAAGGGGAACACCTTCGCGTCCGTGCCGATCTTCGCCTTGGTGTCACCGATGTCGACCTGCGCGAAGTCTCCCTCGAAGACCATGCCGGCCTTCGGCTGGTCGCCGCCGGTGAAGGTCTGGGTGACGGAGGCGGGGAACTCGGTCTGGAGCGCGCCGTCCGCGCCGCCCGCGATGTAGTCCTTCTTGCCCCAGATCTGGGCGAGCGTCGTCAGCGCTTCCTTGACGGAGGGATCGGTCCACTTGATCTTGTGCTGCGCGAGCTGGTCGTACTTGTCCGGGCCCGCCTGGGAGAGGTACACGTTCTCGAACCAGTCGGTCAGGGTCCAGCCGTCGGCGCCGCCGACGGAGAACGGGGTGACCCCGGAGTCGTACACGGCCCGGGCCGCCGTCATCAGCTCCTGCCAGGTCTTCGGTTCCTTGGCGCCCGCGTTCTCCAGGACCTTCGCGTTGTACCAGATCAGGGATTTGTTGGCGGCCTTGTAGTAGACGCCGTACTGCTTGCCGTCGACCTTGCCGATGTCCTGCCAGGCACCCGAGTAGTTCTTGCCCAGCTCGGCCAGGGCCTCGGGTCCGAGCGGCTTGGCCCACTTCTTGTCCACGGCCTGCTTGATGGCGCCGGGCTGGGGGAGCAGCGCGACGTCCGGCGGCTGGCCTCCTGCGATCTTCGAACCGAGGAAGTTGACGATCGGGTCCTGGGCGGGCACGAAGGTGACCTTGGCGCCGGTGCGCTTCTCGAACTCGGCGAGCACCTTCTTGAAGTTGGCCTGTTCGGTGCCGGTCCAGACGGCGGCGACCTCCAGGCTCTGGCCGTTCAGCCTGGGGAGCGTGAGGGTGGTGCCGCTCTCCTTGCCGCCGCCGCTCTTGTCCTTGTCGCTCTTGCTGCCGCCGCCGCACCCGGCGAGCGCGAGCGCACCGGCGATGACGGCGGCGGCCACGGTCGTGGCGGCTCTGCGGGCCGGGCGGGAGGTGAGGGTCGTGGGGGTCGTGGGGGTCGGGTGATTCGGTGACTTGCGTGTGCGAAGAGTGCTGTGCATCACTGCCCCGTTCTTCGTTCCTCGGCGAAGGCGGACGTGCGAGTGCTGTCTGTGCGCTCCGGTCTACGCAAGCTGGTTCCAGGCGGCAAGAGCGCCTGCGCTGTCAACCAGGCGATCGTGACCACGTCGTGACGTCCGTCGGTGACGGGGCGTCATCACCCGGCGCACGGGCCGGGCATACCGGTCGCCCGGACGCCACCTGTCACAGCAGCGAAGGCACCTCCGCCGCCGACACCGACCGCGCAGCCCGCTCGAGGGCGCTCGCCAGCAGGGCCAGGTCCGTCGGTCCGTTGCCCAGTTCACGGACGGGACGCTGGGCCGGCGGGTCGCCCATACGGTGCCACTCCAGGGGTATGACGGTCGGGCGCAGCGTCGCCGTGCGCGGGATGCGGCCCGTGATCCGGCCGCCCTGGAAGGGCGTCGCCCTGCCGTCCGCCCGTGTCAACCGCCCGCGCCCGGGTGCCGGTTCATCCGCACCCGGCGACACCTCTTCGAGGAGGGCACGCAGCGTGGCGCCGCGGGCCGGCTCCCACTGGGCCGTCCGTCCCTCTGGGCTCGCGGCGGCGACGAGGTGCACCCCGAGCCGCTCTCCGTCCCGGGCCACCGCCTCCAGCGCCCGTACGACCGAGCCGGCCGCCGGGCGGCCCGGTGAGCCGAGCGCCGGGGTGAGCAGCGCGTCCAGGTCGTCGACCAGCACGACCAGCCGTGCCGGCGGAAGTTCGGCGTCCGTCCGCGGCGGCCGGGTCGCCGCGGGACGCAGCCGCAGTGTCGTGCTCGGCGGGGTGTCCAGGTCTCCGGAGGACGTGCCGCCCGACCGCTGTGGAACGCTCCGGCCCCGCCCCGCCCGCTGCGCGTGCCATTCGTCGAAACCGAGCCGCCCCAGCAGCTCGCCGCGCCGCTTCAGCTCGGCGCTCAGCGACTGCGCGAACTCCCTCATGCGGACAGGGTCGTTCGCCGCCAGATGGGTCGTGACATGCGGCAGATCCGTGCAGACCCGCAGATCCTCCCGTGCGGATCCGCCGCTCGCCCCGCACTCACGGCCGTCGACCAGCACGATGCCCAGCCGGTCCGGGCGTTCGGCCGAGGCGAGCGAGGCGGCGATGGAACGCAGCAGCTCCGTCCGTCCGCTGCCGGGCGGCCCCTCGATCAGCAGATGCGGCCCCTCGGCGGCCAGGTCCAGGCACACGGGTCCGCGCGGACCGGCTCCGAGCACCGCCCAGGCACGGCCGCCCGGAGTCCGGGCGTCGTCCGCCGAGTCCGCCCAACGAGCCATCAGCGACGCGGGGGTGGCCCGCTGGAGACCCAACTCGTCCAGCAGCCGGGCCGCTTGGGGCAGGGGTGCCGACACCCTCGGGTGCCGGTCCGCGCCCCCGTCCGAACGCAGCGGGGCGAGCGCCCGCGCGAACCGCTCCGCCCACGCCGGGGACACCGCGTCCACGGCGGCGACCGTGCCGTGCCCCACCGGGGCGCGCCGGCCGGGTGGCGAGTCCGTGCCCTCCCCGGGGGCGACCCGCAGCAGCCTGAGGGCCGTGGCCACATCGCCGCTCAGCAGGGCCACGGTCCCGCACTCGCGGAACGCCGGAGAGACGGCACACGCCGCCTCGTAGGTCTTCGTCACCGGCGAGGCGGGCGAGGCGGTCGGCGCCTCGGCCAGGCAGATCACATGGATTCCGGCCGGCGCCCCCTGCCGGGCCAGCCGGGCCACGGCCTCGCGCACATCGGCGCCGCCGGGGTCGCCGTCCACGACCACGACGGTGTACGGCCCCGCGAAGGCGCCGTCGGCGGGGTCGTCGTCCTTGGCCCAGGACGGACGGCGGGTGGTACCGCGTGGCGCGGAAGGGCCGCCCGGGCGGCTTGCCGAGGCGATGTCCGGGCCGGCGCCGAGGCCACCGTCGCCGTCGTCGTCGGTGTGGCGGATCTGGGCGGGCAGGTGGATCCGGCCGGGCGCGCCGCGCGGGTCCGTGAGGGCGTCCGCTTCGGCCAGATGGTCCTGCAGCCTGCGCAGCAGTTCGTCCGTGCGGGCCGTCGCCTGCTCGCGGTCGTACGCCAGCAGCAGGCGGCAGTCCTGGCCGTGCGCCGGGCGCAGATGCGGGAGCCAGCCGAGCCAGGACCAGTCGGCGACGCGCTCCGGGAGGGGGCGCGAGCGGTCGGCGCTGATCAGGACCAGCTCCAGCGTGTCGGGGGAGTGCAGCGCGGCGAGCTGCGCGAGCACCGCGCGCGCCAGCCCGGTGAGCCGCTCCCGGGGCCCTGCCAGGCCCAGCGCGCCCGCCTCGCGCAGCCCGGCGGTCACCGGCACCGCGGGCAGCAGTCCGGCACCGTCGGGCAGGGCCCGGTCGGCCGTGCCCAGCCGCACGGTGAGCGCCTCGGGGTGCCCGGGGCCGCGCTCCCACAGCCGTGGCCCGGGGCCGAGCGCGGTCAGCAGCAGGGCCGCGGGGTCGGGCCACTTCTCCGGTGCGCCGGACGCCGGGGCGGCGGAGACCGGTGCGCTCATGTCCCCGGTGTGCGGGTCCTGTCCTGGGCCGCCCAGGTCGCCGCGGCTGCCGGTCAGGCGGCGCGCCCAGGCGGTGAAGCCGCGTCTGCGCAGCCCCGCGGGCAGGTCCGTCCCGCGCGTCGGGGTGCCCTTACGGGTGCCCTCGGGGGCGGCGCTCCCGGCCCCCGCGTCCCGGCTCACCGTCAGCGGGCTGCCGCCCTGCCCCGATACGACGGGTCCCGTCGGGCCGTCGTCCCGCCCGGACGGGGCCGGGATTCCCTGGGACGGGGGCTGCAGGGGCGTGTGCTCACGGGCGTCGGGGGCGACCCCGCCCGAAGCGCCCCAGGCGGTGTCGCCGAAGCCGTGGTGGGTGTGCCCGGACAGGCCGTGGTGCGTGTCCGTCGGGGAGCGGTCGGCCGCACCGGGGGTGCGCCCCGTGCCCGTGTGCGGCTGCCCGCCGTGGGCACGGGGACCAGGGCCGTGCCCCTCCCGGGGGCGGTCTTCGGGGGAGGGGCGTCCGGCGACTTCGCGATCGTCCGCGCCCGCCGGGGCCGACGCCGTGCCGGGACCCCCCGCCGTGGGACCCCCCACGCGCGCGTGCGGCACGGTCGCCGTCCGTCCGGAGCGTGCCGGGCCGCCCGGGACGTCCTCGCCGAGGACCCGTACATGCCCCTCACCGTCCGGCGCCGTCGCCAGGCGTCCCGCCCGGCCGGGCGGGGCCAGCCGCAGGGCCGATTCGCCGAGGCGCAGCAGGGCCCCGGGGGCGAAGCGGGCCGGACGGTCGGCCACGGGGCTGCCGTCGAGCACGGTGCCGTTCGTGGAGCCGAGGTCGGAGACCGAGACGCGGCCGTCGTCGGCGACCGTCACCGCGCAGTGCAGCCGGGAGACGTCGGGGTCGTCGAGCGGGACGTCCGCGTCGGCCGAGCGTCCCACGCGGATCACCCCGCCGTGCAGCAGATGGACACCGCCCGCGTCGGGGCCCGCGACCACATGCAGCTGGGCCGCGTTCTCGTCCGGCTCGGGGCCCGGCTGCGCCGGAGCGCCCAGGGTCAGCACCGCGCCGTCCAGCAGGGGTGGCTCGCCAAGGGTGCACCGCTGGGCGTCCAGCCGCTCGGAACCCGCGTACAGCACCACCGTGCCCGCGCCGGGCTCACGGCTCCGCTCCGCCGGTGCGCCGGCCGCGCCCGGGCCGACGGCCGCGGCCAGGCCCGCCGCCACCGCGGCCAGCGCCGTGCCCGCGGGCGCGGTGACCAGCACATCGCAGCCGGGGGTGGGCTCCCCGGACTCCGGGGGCGTGCCCAGCGGGTCTACGACGGTCAGCCGGATCTGCATCGCCGTCAGCGGTCCCTTCCGCGCGGGCACCCGAGGACGGGGATGGAGCCGCGTCGCGGTCCCTCACCGCGACTCCCCCACCGCACGCGAGCACATAAGCCAGCCAGTACGGGATGCATCCTCGCACCTGCCACTGACACCTCGCCCGCCGCCCGGCATCAAGTGATCTTGATTGGTCGGCTCTGCCCGCAAAAGTGCCTGACCGGTGCGCGCCCTGTGTTCGCTTGAGATCGCCCACGTCCGGCCCTGGCAACCAAGTGAACCGAAGCGAGCGTCTTCTCATCGAACAGGTACAGGAGCCTCCTACGTAAGTACGTACATCACACGTACGGAGCAAAGGGAGCGACGTGGGCACCACGGACGCGGCGCACAGGAACGGGGAACGCACAAGGCCCCCGAGCCGTCCTCGACCGTGGAGCGAGCCGCGCACGCAGAGGCCGCTCACAGCCCGTTGCCGGAATCTGCGGCACTACAGTGGGTCGGAACACCGCATTCACGGTGGACGGACCGGACAAGCAAGCAGCAGGGAGCGCATGACGTGCGGCCGGTAGGCAGCAAGTACCTGCTCGAGGAGCCGCTCGGACGCGGCGCCACGGGCACCGTCTGGCGAGCCCGCCAGCGGGAGACCGCGGGCGCCGAGGCGGCCGTCGCGGGACAGCCCGGCGAGACTGTGGCGATCAAGGTCCTCAAGGAGGAGCTGGCGAGCGACGCCGATGTCGTGATGCGGTTCCTGCGCGAGCGTTCCGTCCTGCTGCGCCTGACCCACCCGAACATCGTTCGCGTGCGCGACCTCGTGGTCGAGGGCGATCTGCTGGCGCTGGTCATGGACCTCGTCGACGGCCCCGACCTGCACCGCTACCTCCGTGAGAACGGCCCCTTCACCCCCGTGGCCGCGGCCCTGCTCACCGCGCAGATCGCCGACGCCCTCGCCGCGAGCCACGCGGACGGCGTGGTCCACCGCGACCTGAAGCCCGCCAACGTCCTGCTGCGGCAGGAGGACGGCCGGATGCACCCGATGCTGACCGACTTCGGCATCGCCCGCCTGGCCGACTCACCGGGCCTCACCCGCACCCATGAGTTCGTGGGCACGCCCGCGTACGTCGCCCCCGAGTCGGCCGAGGGCCGCCCGCAGACCTCCGCCGTCGACATCTACGGCGCCGGCATCCTGATGTACGAGCTGGTCACAGGGCGCCCGCCGTTCGGCGGCGGATCGGCCCTCGAAGTGCTCCACCAGCACCTGAGCGCCGAGCCGCGCCGCCCCTCGACGGTGCCGGACCCGCTGTGGACGGTCATGGAGCGCTGTCTGCGCAAGAACCCGGACGAGCGGCCCAGCGCGGAGAACCTCGCACGGGCGCTGCGGGTCGTCGCCGAGGGCGTCGGCGTGCACGCGAACACCACGCAGATCGCCGCCGCGGACGCCGTGGCCGCACTCCTCGCGCCCGACCCGGACCCGGCCACCGTGCCCGGCTCCGCCGACCCCACCCAGGTGCTGCCGCAGGGCGCGGCCTCGTACGACCCGAACGCGGCGACCAGCGTCCTGCCGCACACCTCGGGCCCCGCGGGCGCGGCGGACCCCACCGCCGTGCTGCCGAACACCGGTGCCGCCGATCCGACGGCCGTGATGCCGCCGGTCCCGCAGCACCAGCCCGGCGGGCAGGAGCCGCACCCCTGGCAGAGCCAGCTGCGCGCGGCCCGCGACCGCAACGAGCAGACCCAGGTCCAGGCCTACCTCGACCCCGGCGAGGACCCGCTGCGCCGCCGCCCGCAGCGGCAGGTCGCCCGGCCCCAGCAGCAGCCCGCGCCCGGCTACGGCTACCCGCAGCAGCAGCCCCAGCAGTACGCGCCTCAGCGGCAGCAGTACGCGCCCCCCGGCGCGCAGCAGCCCCAGCGGTACGCGCCCGCCCCGCAGCAGCAGCCCCGGCAGCCGGCCCGGCGTCCGGAGCGCGAGCCCCGGCAGCCGCGGCAGCGCAGCGCCAACCCGATGAAGATCCCGGGACTCGGCTGCCTGAAGGGCTGTCTCTTCACGATCCTCATCCTGTTCGTCGCCGGATGGCTGGTGTGGGAGTTCAGCCCGCTCCAGCACTGGATCGGCACCGGGAAGTCGTACTGGCAGCAGTTGGCCAGCTGGTACCACTCCATCGCCCACGCGCTCGGGAAACTGGGCAATTGAGGCGCAACCCCGGACCGGGCGGCCCGGTTTGGGGATTTGTCGACACCTGACGGGTGATTTCCGTCTCGGCGGCGGTGGTTGCCGCTCGGGGCGCGTAGTTTTGTCGACCGGGGTCCGGGGGGCCGCGGTGCGAGCCGCTGACGCCGGGGCCCACGACGGCGCAGCGTCGGCAACACGCGTCCCCAGTAGGAGCAGTCTTGGCACGGAAGATCGGCAGCCGGTACACCGCGAACCAGATCCTGGGACGGGGAAGCGCCGGCACGGTGTGGCTGGGCGAGGGGCCGGACGGGCCCGTCGCCATCAAGCTGCTGCGGGAGGACCTCGCGTCCGACCAGGAGCTCGTGGGCCGCTTCGTGCAGGAGCGCACGGCGCTGCTGGCGCTCGACCATCCGAACGTCGTGTCCGTACGGGACCTCGTCGTGGACGGCAGCGATCTGGCGCTGGTCATGGACCTGGTCCGGGGCACCGATCTGCGGACCCGGCTGGACCGGGAGCGCCGGCTGGCGCCCGAGGCGGCCGTCGCGATCGTGGCCGACGTGGCGGACGGGCTGGCGGCGGCACACGCGGCGGGCATCGTGCACCGGGACGTGAAGCCGGAGAACGTCCTGCTGGACATGCAGGGACCGCTCGGCCCGGGCGGCGCGCATCCGGCGCTGCTGACCGACTTCGGTGTCGCCAAACTGATCGACTCACCGCGCCGCACCCGCGCGACGAAGATCATCGGAACGCCGGACTATCTGGCGCCCGAGATAGTCGAGGGTCTCCCGCCGAGAGCGGCGGTGGACATCTACGCGCTGGCGACGGTCCTGTACGAGCTGCTGGCTGGGTTCACCCCGTTCGGCGGTGGGCACCCCGGGGCTGTTCTGCGCCGCCATGTCACCGAGACGGTGGTCCCGCTGCCCGGCATCCCGGACGAGCTGTGGCAGCTGATGGTGCAGTGCCTGGCGAAGGCCCCGGCCTCGCGGCTGCGGGCGTCGGAGCTCGCGGCGCGGCTGCGGGAGCAGCTGCCGCTGCTGGCGGGGATGCCGCCGCTGGACGTGGACGAGCCGGACGCGGAGGCGGCGGAGGAGCCGTACGAGGCGGTGGCGCCGGGGGAGCCGGAGGTGACGCGGGAGCGGCGTGGGGCGGTGCCGCTGGTGCCGGGGGCCAAGCCGGACTCCAATAGGGACACCCATACGTCGATGCGGGTGCCCGCGCCGGACGAGCTGGCGGGGGGTGCCCGCGGGACGGCGCGCGCGCCCCGGGCGGCGGGCGCCCCGCGCCCCGGGTCCGCCCGGCACCGGGCGCAGGCGCGGCGGCGGAGGATCGTGCTGGGGGTCGCCGCGGTGGCGCTGGCCGCTGCGGTGGGGGTGGGGGCGTGGTGGGCCACGTCCTCGGACGCGGAGGCTCCGCCGGCGGGAACGGGCCACTCGGCGCCACCCACGCCGTGACGCTGCCTTCGGGTGCGGTGCGGCTTTCGGTCGGTTCCCCGCGCCCCTGAGTGTGCGCATGGCGGTAGGTCGTCGTCTGCAGGTGGGTGTGCCTTTCGCGCAGTTCCCCGCGCCCCTGGGGGCGTGCGTTGTCGGCCGCGGGCACGTCGTGGCTGGTCGCGCAGTTCCCCGCGCCCCTGTCAGGCACGCTTCGCGCCTGACAGCGACCACGCCATTACACAACGTCGGCCGACAACGCCCCGCCACAGGCACGACCAGCTCCGCGGAACCTATGCGAAAGCCACACCGCACCCGCAGACCGGCATGCACGTCCAGGCGCCTGATAGGGGCGCGGGGAACCGCGCGAAGGCCACGGCGGACCCGCAGGCGGGTGTGCGTGTGCAGGTGCCTGATAGGGGCGCGGGGAACTGCGCAAATACCACGGCGGACCCGCAGATCGGTGTGCGCGTTCAGGCGCCTGATAGGGGCGCGGGGAACTGCGCAAATACCACGGCGGACCCGCAGACCGGTGTGCGCGTTCAGGCGCCTGATAGGGGCGCGGGGAACTGCGCGAAAACCACGGTGGACCCGTAGACCGGTATGCGCGTGCAGGCGCCAGATAGGGGCGCGGGGAACTGTGCAAGAGGGGACAAGGTGCCCGCAGAGGGCGGCGCGTCCACGTCGTTGAGGCGGCTCCGTCAGGCCCGCCCCGGGCCCGAGGCCGTAACCCGGGGTCATACGGCGTTCACTGGTTGGCGGAGCCGTTACGCTGGATGCGTGGCAGTCGTCGATGTATCCGAAGAGCTCAAGTCCCTCTCCTCGACCATGGAGTCGATCGAGGCCGTTCTGGACCTCGACAAGATGAGGGCAGACATCGCCGTGCTCGAGGAGCAGGCGGCCGCGCCGTCCCTCTGGGACAACCCGGACGAGGCGCAGAAGATCACCAGCAAGCTCTCCCACCTCCAGGCCGAGGTGCGGAAGGCCGAGGCCCTGCGCGGCCGGATCGACGACCTCGATGTGCTCTTCGAGCTCGCCGAGGCCGAGGACGACCCGGACACCCGTGCCGAGGCCGAGACCGAGCTGGCGGCGGTCAGGAAGGCGCTGGACGAGATGGAGGTCCGGACGCTGCTGTCGGGTGAGTACGACGCCCGTGAGGCGCTCGTCAACATCCGCGCCGAGGCCGGCGGCGTCGACGCCGCGGACTTCGCCGAGAAGCTTCAGCGCATGTATCTGCGCTGGGCCGAGCAGCACGGCTACAAGACCGAGGTCTACGACACGTCGTACGCCGAAGAGGCCGGGATCAAGTCCACGACCTTCGCCGTGCAGGCGCCGTACGCCTACGGCACCCTCTCCGTCGAGCAGGGCACGCACCGGCTGGTGCGCATCTCCCCGTACGACAACCAGGGGCGGCGCCAGACCTCCTTCGCCGGTGTGGAGATCCTGCCCGTCGTCGAGCAGACCGACCACGTCGAGATCGACGAGAACGACCTGCGCGTGGATGTGTTCCGGTCCTCCGGTCCGGGCGGCCAGGGCGTCAACACGACCGACTCCGCCGTGCGGCTCACGCACCTGCCCACCGGCATCGTCGTCACCTGCCAGAACGAGCGCTCCCAGATCCAGAACCGGGCCAGCGCGATGAACGTCCTCCAGGCCAAGCTGCTCGAGCGGCGCCGGCAGGAGGAGCAGGCCAAGATGGACGCCCTCAAGGGCGACGGTGGCAACTCCTGGGGCAACCAGATGCGTTCGTACGTCCTGCACCCGTACCAGATGGTCAAGGACCTGCGGACCGAGTTCGAAGTCGGCAACCCAGAGGCCGTGTTCAACGGTGAGATCGACGGTTTCATCGAGGCCGGTATTCGCTGGCGCAAGCAGCAGGAGAAGTAACCACGCCGTCCGGCGGAGGATCCGCCGCCGCGCAGTGGCACTTTGTCGACAAGGCAACTGCCCCTCACCGAGGGGCAGTTGCCTTTTCTGTCTGGCGATGTCCGTCCTTTACGTCACACTCACACCTTTACCTCGGCCGCAAATGATCGTTTAGCGGACATCACACGCGCAACGTCCTTGACGTTGCTGCAAAAACTCGGAAGGGTTAAGTGCTGCATGCGTATATCTGGGGCGCATGTGAACCGGGGGGCTCCAGCTCAGCCGCCCCGCCGCCGTGGCCCCGTGCGCTGCTCCATTGACGATCAGCTACTGGGGGTAGCAGGCAGATGACCAAGAAGACGCGGATCCGCGTGGCGCGGGTGGCCGCCGGTATGGTGATAGCCGCCGGTGCGACGCTGACCACCGCGGGTGCCGCTTCGGCGCTCGGGTTCACGGTCGGCGCGGGTGTGGACGACAACGGCGTCAGCGTCGGTGTCGCCGTCAACCCCGACGACCCGACCGACCCGGCTCCCAGCGACCCGGTCACCATCATTCCGACGAGCCCGGGCCCGACCGCTTCGGCGACTCCGACGGCTCCGTCCACCTCGGCGGTGCCGACCTCTCCGGGCAAGCCGACGGGTCAGCCGACCGGCTCGGCCCAGCCCACCGGCGAGCCGACCGGGCCGACAGGCGGCCCGACGGACAACCCGAGCAGCAGCGCGGGCGGCGGCGGTGACAACACCATCCCGGACGGTGGCAACGGCCCGGTCCAGCAGGGCAAGGGCTCCTCGGGTCTGACCGACACCGGTTCGGACAGCGGAACCTCGGCACAGGGCAACGGCGGCAAGCAGCTCGCCGAGACGGGTGCGGGCCAGACCGCGTTCCTGCTGGTCGGCGCGGCCACGATGATCGCGGGCGGTATCGGCTTCCGTGTGCTGCCGCGCCTCGTGAACGGCCGCGGCGGAGCCGCTGCCTGATCGTCGGGCTCGACGGGCTCACCGGCCCGTCCATGTCCGCAGCCGCGGACAACGGCGGACAAGGTGACCGTGTGAAACCGTGAGAAGGGCCCGGGGCGTCAGCCGCCCCGGGCCCTTCTCGTACGTACGTGCTGTTCCCCTGCCGTTCCCGTGTGCCCCGCGGCGTCCTCGCCGTCCCGCGGTGCCGAGGCGCCCCCGTGGCGTCTCGGTGCCGTCCTAGGCGGCCTGGTGCGCCAGCAGCGCCGCGGCGGCGATCAGTACCGCCAGGAGCACGATCAGTGCCGTCGGGTTCAGTCCCGACCAGGGATTCTCCTGCTGGAGCCGCTCTCGGCTGGCACGGCAGACCGGGCAACGGCCCTCGCTGACGGGCGCCGCACAGTTCGCGCACACCAATCGGTCGTACGTCATGTGCCTCGCCCTCCTTGTGCCGCTTACACGAACACAACGTTTCCGGGAACGCAACCGTTCCCCACTCCACTGTGCCAGGTTCCATGGATTTCGGCGCGTGGCCCCGGAGGACCGGGGTCGGGGCCGTTCCCACCGGGGTGATTCCGTTGATTTTGGGTGTTCCGGGCGTGTGTGCCCGGAACTTCTCCGGCTGTCCCGACTGTGCGTGTGCCGTCTCGCGATGGTGAGTAAAGCAACGGCCGACAAAACCGCACAACTCCCGCGCAACCACCATCGGCGACTGCGCTCACACACTCGCTTCGCGTATGGTCACGGACACCTACTCCAACGGCCCGTGGTGCACCTGTGATCCGATTCGACAACGTCTCCAAGGTCTACCCCAAGCAGAGCCGCCCCGCCCTCAGGGATGTCTCCCTCGAGGTGGAGAAGGGCGAGTTCATCTTCCTTGTGGGGTCGTCCGGCTCCGGAAAGTCCACCTTCCTGCGGCTGATCCTGCGCGAGGAGCGCGCCAGTCACGGCCAGGTGCACGTCCTGGGCAAGGACCTCGCCCGCCTCTCCAACTGGAAGGTGCCGCACATGCGCCGCCAGCTGGGGACGGTGTTCCAGGACTTCCGGCTCCTGCCCAACAAGACGGTCGCCGAGAACGTGGCCTTCGCACAGGAGGTGATCGGCAAGTCACGCGGCGAGATCCGCAAGTCCGTGCCCCAGGTGCTCGACCTCGTCGGGCTCGGCGGCAAGGAGGACCGGATGCCCGGCGAGCTGTCCGGCGGTGAGCAGCAGCGAGTCGCCATCGCGCGGGCCTTCGTCAACCGGCCCAAGCTGCTGATCGCCGACGAGCCCACCGGCAACCTCGACCCGCAGACCTCCGTCGGCATCATGAAGCTGCTCGACCGGATCAACCGGACGGGCACGACCGTGGTGATGGCCACCCACGACCAGAACATCGTGGACCAGATGCGCAAGCGCGTCATCGAGCTGGAGAAGGGCCGCCTCGTCCGCGACCAGGCGCGCGGCGTCTACGGCTACCAGCACTGAGTTCCACGGAAAGGCTTGAGCAGACGCCATGCGCGCCCAGTTCGTTCTGTCGGAGATCGGTGTCGGTCTCCGCCGCAATCTGACGATGACCTTCGCGGTGATCGTCTCGGTCGCCCTCTCCCTCGCCCTGTTCGGCGGTTCGCTCCTCATGAGCGACCAGGTGAACCAGATGAAGGGCTACTGGTACGACAAGGTCAACGTCTCGATCTTCCTCTGCAACAAGAGCGACGCGCAGTCCGACCCCAACTGCTCCAAGGGCGCGGTCACCGATGAGCAGAAGAAGCAGATCATGGACGACCTCAACAAGATGTCGGTGGTCCAGAAGATCACGTACGAGTCGCAGGACGAGGCCTACAAGCACTACAAGGAGCAGTTCGGCGACTCCCCGCTGGCCAGTTCGCTCACGCCGGACCAGATGCAGGAGTCGTACCGCATCAAGCTCAAGAACCCGGAGCAGTACCAGGTCATCGCGAGCGCCTTCAACGGCCGCGACGGTGTGCAGTCGGTGCAGGACCAGAAGGGCATTCTCGACAACCTCTTCGGGCTCCTCAACGGCATGAACTGGGCCGCCCGCATGGTCATGGCGATGATGCTGGTCGTCGCGCTGATGCTGATCGTCAACACGGTGCGCGTCTCCGCGTTCAGCCGTCGTCGTGAGACCGGGATCATGCGTCTAGTGGGAGCCTCCGGCTTCTACATCCAGGCGCCGTTCATCGCGGAGGCCGCGGTCGCCGGCCTCATCGGTGGCACGGTCGCGTGCGGATTCCTGCTGGTCGCCCGGTACTTCATCATCGACCACGGTCTCGATCTGGCCCACAAGCTCACCCTGATCAACTTCATCGGCTGGGACTCCGTCCTGACCAAGCTGCCGCTGATACTGGCCACGAGCCTGCTGATGCCTTCTCTTGCCGCGTTCTTCGCGTTGCGCAAGTACCTGAAGGTGTGACGCATGCCAATGGGGGCGTACGGGCAACTTCCCGTGCGCCCCTTCGCGTTGTCCTAGACTCACCGGCATGTCAGGCCGTGTCCCGTTCGGTCAGCCCCGTCGCATCCGCCACGGGGCGGCCCTGACGTTGGTTTTCGCAAGCGTCCTCGTCGCGGGCGCCGCGACCGGCTCGTTCGACGGGGCGGTGCGTGACTCCGCCGCTGCCGCGCCGGTGGACCGGCCGGGCGAGCATGACGAGGACGTCGCGAAGGCCGCCGCGAAGGCGATGGCCGACGGCAAGTCCCCCATGGAGGCCGCCGAACGGGCCGTCAGCCGCAGCGGCGACCGCTGGAGCGCGGTCTACTCCCAGGGCGAGTTCCAGGAGTTCCAGGAGGCCCTGGACGGCCAGTACACCGGAGTCGGACTGTCCGCCCGGCGTGAGCGCGACGGCCGGATCGAGGTGACCCGGGTGCAGCCCGGCTCACCCGCCTCCGCAGCCGGGATCCGCACGGGCGACCGGCTGCGCAGCGTCGACGGCGAGGACGTCGACGGCAGGCCGGTCACCGAGGTCGTCTCATTACTGCGCGGCGACGCCGACGACGCACCGGCCGGCACCCGGGTCCGGCTCGGTATCCAGCGCGGCTCGCGCACCTGGGACCGGGTGGTGCGCAGGGCAAGGCTGTCCACCGACTCGGTCACCGTGCGGCGGCTCACCGGACGTGTCCTCGTCATCAGGATCGCCGCCTTCACCAGGGGGGCCGGCGACGTCGTACGCCACGCCGTGGACACGGCGCCCCGGGACGCCGGGATCATCCTCGATCTGCGCGGCAACTCCGGCGGTCTGGTCACCGAGGCGGTCACGGCCGCGTCGGCGTTCCTCGACGGGGGCCTCGTGGCGACGTACGACGTCAAGGGCGATCAGCGCGCGCTGCACGCCGAACCCGGCGGCGACACCACCAGACCCCTGGTCGCGCTCGTGGACGGCGGGACGATGAGCGCGGCCGAGCTGCTCACCGGCGCCCTGCAGGACCGCGGCAGAGCCGTCGTCGTCGGCAGCCGCACCTTCGGCAAGGGCTCGGTCCAGATGCCGAGCCGGCTGCCCGACGGCTCAGTGGCGGAGCTGACCGTGGGGCACTACCGCACCCCGTCGGGCCGCGGTGTCGACGGCCGCGGTATCACCCCCGACCTGGAGGCCGACGGGGACGCCCTGAAGCGTGCCGAGACGGTGCTCAGCGGTCTGGGCGAGCCCGGGCGACGCTGAGTGACACACCCGCACTACCGGTAATCCGCTTCCCTCGGGACCCCCGCGTGGTGCGAAAATGGGCCGCACTATGGCTAAGGAAAAAGGGCGCAAGCTGATCGCGCAGAACAAGAAGGCGCGGCACGACTACCACATCCTCGACACATACGAGGCCGGTCTCGTCCTCATGGGGACCGAGGTGAAGTCACTGCGCTTGGGGAGGGCCTCGCTGGTCGACGGCTTCGTACAGCTCGACGGACACGAGGCGTGGCTGCACAACGTGCACGTGCCGGAGTACAGCCAGGGCACCTGGACCAACCACAGCGCCCGCCGCAAGCGGAAGCTGCTTCTGCACCGGACCGAGATCGACAAGCTCGAGTCCAAGTCGCAGGAGACCGGTCACACGATCGTGCCCCTCTCCCTGTACTTCAAGGACGGCCGCGCGAAGGTCGAGATCGCGCTGGCGAAGGGCAAGAAGGAGTACGACAAGCGGCAGACGCTCCGCGAGAAGCAGGACCGCCGCGAGGCGGACCGGGCGATCTCCGCGGCGCGCCGCAAGCAGCGGGCCTGACAGGGCGACGCCGTGACGCCCTGATGCCGCGACCCTGGGAATGCGCTGGCGACCGGCCGCGTTGGTCACGTACGATGGCAGCGCACCTCACAGAGGGTGCGGGTCCCTCCTCGGAGGGGCCGGGCATTGAAAAAACAACATGGGGATGATCGGTTTCGACAGCGGCTGTCGAAGCAGGGGAAGCGTGTCGAGGAAGCGGCCATGATCTCGTAAACCACAGGCCGAAACCAATAATCGCCAACACCAAGCGCGATTCCTTCGCCCTCGCTGCCTAAGTAGCGACTTGCGAAGTGTCAGCCCGGGGCTGTTCCCGACCCGGATCCTGGCATCAGCTAGGGGACTAAACCTTGATCCCGGTCACGGGGTGAAGAGGGAAACCAAACAGTGACTGAGCCCGTCGGAGACTTGTTCGCGTGATCTCCGGGGCTGAGAAAAGCGCAGCGAACTGCACACGGAGAAGCCCTGATTCCGCACCGTTGGACGCGGGTTCGATTCCCGCCATCTCCACGTACCCCATGTGGGCAAGGCCCCGCTGCTTCCTGGCAGCGGGGCCTTTGTCATTGCCGTCCAAGGGTGTGCACGGGCGTGCGGACCGGGATGGTCATGATCGGGCAAGGAAGGTCATGATCCGGTCAACCTCGCGGCGCCTCATGGTGCCGCCCTCGCTGGATCTTCACAGGTGGAGCACGGTTCTTGCGCCGCTCCTCCATGGCCGCGGCAGGCAGTCGATTTCCGGCCATGCGCCAGCCGGATCTTGCCAGGGGCTCGCTTGACATGTCTATGGTGTCCGCCGCGCCCCGGGTGGATCCGGCCCCCGGCCCCGCGTTCCCACGCATTACCTCTCTCGCTCTGCGGATCCGGGCAAGAGGCCGGACGACCGACCGGCCGACCGCGTACGCCGCACGGCGAACCGACCACGCAAAGGACTCACACACCTGTGTTGTTGCGCCTCCTCCGCTTCCTCCCCCCGCTGCCCCGCGAGATCTCCTACGCCGTCGTCGGGGTGCTGTTCGGGCTGCTGCTGGCCGTGCACGGAGCCCTGGAGGGCTATAGGGAGACGACCGGCGTCGCCGGAAGCGTTCGGGTCGCCGACTGCACCCCTGCCTCGGGCGGCTGGGACGAACTGTGGGCGGACGGCTGGGCCTGCCGCGGTTCGTTCGACTCCGCCGACGGCACGGTGCACATCGCCGGCGTCGCCGTCGACGGAATCCTCGAGTCCCACCCCGGCGCCACCCTCGCCGCCGTCGTCGACGGCCCCGGCGCCGCCACCGCGACCCAGGACAGCTCCGGCAAATGGAAGTGGCCGGCCCTCACCGGCCTCGTCTTCCTCGTCTTCGCGGCCTGGAAGATCCGGAACGTCGTGGTCATGCTGCGCGGGCGCCGCATCGCCCGGAACATGGAGTTGGCGGCCTGACCGCCGGACGGACGGCTGACGGAGGGCCGTGGGAGGGACCCATCTCCTACGCGCTGGAAGCGTACGTGCCGGCCGAGGAGCAGGGCCGTGCGACGGCGGAGCCGAGAGCGATCAGCAGGGCGAGTGCGGCGGCGGCCGGTGGTACGAGGAAGCCCAGGGCCGGGGGCAGGTGCTCCACCACCCAGCCGCCGGTGGCCGAGCCGCAGGCGATGCCGGCCAGCAGACCGGTGACCGCGAGGGTCATGCCCTCGTTCATCCGGCCCTCGGGGCTGCGCCGCTGGACGAGCGTCATCGCCGTGACCATCGTGGGCGCGGTGGCCGTGCCCGCGAGGAACAGAGCCACGGCGAGCGCGGCGAGCGATCCTGTGGTGCGAGCCGCGAATAGTGGCAGGGCCATGACAGTAGCCATCGCGGCGAGACACCAGGGATAGCGGCGCTCGGCGGTCCCGGCAGGCTTCAGCGCTCCGTACAGCAGACCGGCGGCACACGACCCCGCCGCCTGGAGTGCCAGGACGGCGCCCGCGAGCGATCTTTGGCCCTGCGCGTCCGCGAAGGCGATCGTGACGATCTCCATCGAACCGAAGACCGCCCCCGTGGCGGCGAGCCCGAGCAGAAGCGGAGGCATACCGGGGGCGCGCAGCGGTGAGGTGGTCCGGGCGCCCCGGCTCGGCGGCGGCTCCGTCGCTCGCTGTGCCGTGAACAGGACCGTGCCCGAGATCAGCAGGACGGAGCCGGTCAGCGTGCCCGCCTCCGGGAAGAGGGACCCGCACAGGAGGGCGGCGAGCGCCGGGCCGAGCATGAAGCACAGCTCGTCGGCGGCCTGCTCGAAGGAGTTCGCCGTGTGGAGGGAGGCGGGATCGCCGCGGAAGAGACGGGTCCAGCGGGCGCGGGACATGCCGCCGGTATTGGGCGTGGTGGCCGTGGCGGCGTAGGCGGCGAAGAGAGTCCAGTCCGGTGCGCCGTAGTGCACGCACAGGAGCAGCGCCACCCCGCCGAGCGCGGCGACCGCCGTCGCGGGCCGGGCGATCAAGGCCTGGCCGTGCCGGTCGATGAGGCGCGCCGTCCAGGGCGAGACGGCGCCCGTCGCGGCGAGCCCCGTGGCGACGACGGCTCCGGCGAGCGCGTACGAGCCACGGGAACCGGCGATCATCAGCATCGCGCTGACGCCGAACATGCCCGCGGGAAGACGGGCCATGAGGCTGCCCAGCGTGAAGGCGAGAGTGCCGGGGCGGGCGAACAGACGCCGGTAGGGGTTGCGTGACGGCGTCTTCCGTTTCCTGCGGGGGCCGAAGTCGACGGCGACCAGGGTGTCCTGGGTGAGAGTGAGGAACAAGGGGGATCTGCGGTCGGATGGTTGTTGCGGCATGGATCAACCGTCGCCCGGCCGGTGACCCGTGGTCCAACACTTACTCCATGGCGATTGACGCACCCGGGTTGTAAGTTCGCCGGATGTCCACCGGTACGGTCGAGCCCCGTCTGCTGCGCTCCTTCCTCGCTGTCGCCGAGGAACTGCACTTCACCCGGGCCGCGGCCCGCCTCTATGTCGCCCAGCAGGTGCTCAGCCGCGACATCCAGCGGCTGGAGCGGGAACTGGGCTGCGACCTGTTCGTACGCACCACCCGGCAGGTGACGCTGACCCCGGACGGCACCCGCCTGCTGCCATACGCACGCCGGGTGCTGGAGGCGCACAGCGTGCTGCTCTCCGCGTTCGGGCGGGGCGGCGAGCCCGGACGGCCGCTGCTCGTGGACGTCAACAGCCCCGGACTGTTCGGCACCCGCGTCCTCGACCGCGCCCGCACCTTCGTACCCGAGCTGGAGTTGATGGCGCGTTACGAGAGCGGGCTGACCGGGGCCGCCGCCGAGATCACCGCCGGACGGCTGGATGTGTCGTTCGGCCGGTTCGCGGGACTGGACCCGGCGGTCCGGGCGCGGCTGGAGCAGCAGCCGGTGCGGTACGAGCGGATGGCGATCGTCCTGCCCGAGAGTCACCGCCTGGCGCCGCTGGCCGAGATACCGCTGTCCGAACTGGCGGGCGAGACCGTGTACGCGGGCGCCGGGAACGAGCGGAGCGCGGAGTGGACCGACCTCGGCCGCCGCCTCTTCGAGGACCGTGGGGTGCGCATCGCACCGCCCGTGCCGCTCGCCGTGGGAGCGGAGGAGTTCCAGCGGATCATGGAGAAGCAGGGGAACCCGATCCTGGCGGTGGTGGACTTCCCGCCCATGCCGCGCACGGTGCTGCGCCCTCTGGTCGATCCGGTCCCGCTGTCCCCCGTGTCGCTGGTGTGGGGGAAGGGACGGTCCCACCCCGGCATCGACGCGCTGCGCCGGGCGGCGGCCGAACTGACGTGCGAGGAAGGGTGGCTGAGCGCGACCGAAGGCGCCTGGCTCCCCGGGCCGGACGCGCTGGTGATGTCGGCCGTGTGACTCCGGCACGCGAACCAGGTCCCTCACCGCGCCCCCCGCCACCGAGTGAGAGCAACGTTCCCTTCCGGTCACCCATGGCCACAGGGGCGGAAACGCGTCGTTCCTACCTTCGGGGCTCATCACCGACGTACGACACCTGGGCACCGGAGACCGTGGAGGCGCCATGACAGCCCCGAGCACAGCCGCCGCACCGAGCAGGCGGGGCCGCTGGATCGAGCAGTGGGACCCGGAGGACGAGACCTTCTGGAAGGAGACCGGGGAGAAGACCGCCCGCCGCAACCTCGTCCTGTCCGTCCTCGCGGAGCACATCGGGTTCTCGGTCTGGACGCTGTGGTCCGTGCTGGTGCTCTTCATGGGACCCGCGTACGGACTGACCCCCGCGGACAAGTTCCTGCTCACCTCGATGGTCACGCTCGTCGGCGCCGTAGTCCGCGTGCCCTACACCTTCGCGGTCGCCGTGTTCGGGGGACGGAACTGGACCGTCGTCTCGGCCGGTCTGCTGCTGGTCCCGACGATCGCCGCGTTCGTCGTCATGCGGCCGGGCACCTCCTTCTCCACCTTCCTGTGGGTGGGGCTGCTCGCCGGGATCGGGGGCGGCAACTTCGCCTCCTCCATGACCAACATCAACGCCTTCTTCCCGCTGCGGAAGAAGGGGTGGGCGCTCGGGATCAACGCGGGCGGCGGCAACATCGGAGTCCCGGTGATCCAGCTCGTGGCGCTCGCGATCATCGGCGCGGGCGGCGGGCCGAGGCTGCTGCTCGCCCTCTACATCCCGCTCATCGTCGTCGCCGCCGTCCTCGCCGCCGTGTTCATGGACAACATCGCCTCCGTGCGCAGCGACACCGGTGCCGCCAGGGACGCCGCGAAGGACGCCCACACCTGGATCATGGCCTTCCTCTACATCGGCACCTTCGGGTCCTTCATCGGCTACAGCTTCGCGTTCGGGCAGGTGCTCCAGAGCGAGTTCGGCCGTACGCCCCTCCAGGCCGCGTCCCTCACCTTCATCGGCCCGCTGCTCGGCTCCCTCGTCCGTCCCGTCGGAGGGCGGCTCGCCGACCGGTACGGCGGAGCGCGGATCACCCTGTGGAACTTCGCCGGGATGGCCGCGGCCACCGCCGTGCTGATCGTGGCCGGCCTGGAGGGGGAGCTGCCGCTGTTCATCGCCGTCTTCGTGGTGCTGTTCGTGCTCAGCGGGCTCGGCAACGGGTCGACGTACAAGATGATCCCGGGGATCTTCCAGGCCAAGGCCGTCGCCAAGGGGCTGCGCGGCGAGGAGGCGGCGGCGAACGGCAGGCGGCTGTCCGGAGCCGCCATGGGGCTCATCGGGGCCGTGGGCGCGCTCGGCGGGGTCGCGATCAACCTCGCCTTCCGGCAGTCCTTCCTCTCCTACGGCTCCGGCACGGGGGCGTTCGTGGCCTTCCTCGTCTTCTACGGTGCGGCGTTCGCGGTCACCCGGGCCGTATACCTTCGCCGCCCGGCTGCCGAGGCCACCACGGCGGAGGTGACTCCCCAGCCTGGTTACGCCCAGGTGTGATGCCGCACCCCTGCGGGTGAATCGGTAACACCGACGACATGACGCCGAACCGAGCCTGTCACGCGCTGTTGGCAGGCTCGATGAGCACGGAGCCACGACACGCAGGCCGCAGACCGCGGGCCGGACCGAGTGCGGGTCGAATCGAGTGCGGAACGAGAGCCATGGACGACAACCAGCAGCGACCACAAGACGGCCCGCTCGCGGGGTTCACCGTGGGCGTGACGGCCGCACGGCGGGCCGATGAGCTGTGCGCCTTGCTGAGGCGGCGCGGGGCGGCCGTGCTGCACGCCCCCGCCCTGCGGATCGTGCCGCTCGCCGATGACGCAGAACTGCTCGCCACCACGCGGGAGTTGATCGAGCTGGCGCCGGACATCGTGGTCGCGACCACCGCGATCGGCTTCCGCGGCTGGATCGAGGCCGCCGAGGGCTGGGGGCTCGGCGAGGATCTGCTGGACCGGCTGCGGGGGGCGCGGCTGCTGGCACGCGGACCCAAAGTCAAGGGCGCGATGCGGGCCGCCGGGCTGACCGAGGAGTGGTCGCCCGGGTCCGAGTCGCTGGCCGAGGTCCAGGAGCGCCTTCTGGCCGAGGGAGTCGAAGGGCGCCGTATCGCCGTCCAGCTGCACGGCGAGCCGCTGCCCGGCTTCGTCGAGGCACTGCGGGAAGGGGGCGCCGAGGTGATCGGGGTGCCGGTGTACCGGTGGATGCCGCCGCAGGACCTCGCGCCTCTCGACCGGCTGATCGACGCCGCCCTCACCCATGGCCTGGACGCGCTGGCCTTCACCAGCGCGCCCGCCGCCGCGTCGGTGCTCTCGCGCGCCGAGAAACGCGGGCTGCTGCCCGGCCTGCTGGCCGCCCTGGACCACGATGTGCTCCCCGCCTGCGTGGGTCCGGTGACCGCGCTGCCGCTCAAGGCCCGCGGCGTCGGCACCGTCCAGCCCGAGCGCTTCCGGCTCGGACCGCTCGTCCAGCTGCTGTGCCGGGAACTGCCCGGCCGGGCCCGTACGCTGCCCGTCGCCGGACACGACGTCGAGATCCGCGGGCATGCGGTACTGGTCGACGGGACGCTGCGACCCGTGCCGCCCGCCGGGATGGCCCTGCTGCGCGCGCTGTCCCGGCGCCCCGGATGGGTGGTCGCCCGGGCCGAGTTGCTGCGGGCGCTGCCGGGATCCGGGCGCGACGAGCACGCCGTGGAGACGGCCATGGCCCGGCTGCGTACGGCGCTGGGCGCGCCCAGGCTGATCCAGACGGTGGTCAAGCGCGGTTACCGCCTCGCGCTCGACCCCGCCGCGGAGTCCGCGTAACGGCGGACGAGTGAGCCGTGCCGCCGGAGGAACGCCGGGGGAGGCGGAGCGTCCGGGGCCTTCCCGGGGCGAGCGCGGGCGTGCACTGTAGAGCGAACGGGGGTACGAACCCTACGAGCCACAGAGCGCCCTTGCGCGGACAAGTCCCCTCGACGGACCCACCGGCCGCCCTCCCCGGCGGCAACTCCAAGGCGGTGACAGGCAGATGGCAACCGACGCGGCCACGGCCTCGTACGAGCTGAGGTTCGACTCCGGGCGGATCTGCCTGGACCTGCTGGCGACGACGCACCCCGAGGAACGGCTCGACTCGGTGGAACGGCTGCGGTCCTGGATCGTCGGCACGGGTCTTGTGCCCCCGGGCACCCCGCTCGCGGGAGTGGACGCGGGATGGCTCAGGGACTTCAGGGAACTGCGGCACCACCTGGGGACATTGGTGCGCGGCGCGCTGGACGGGCGGCCCGCGGACGGGGCGTCGGCCGCGTTGACGCAGATCAACGCGGTGGCGCGGCAGGCAACGCCCGTACCGTGCGCGGTCCGTACCGAGGACGGCGGGCTGATACGGCGGCTGCGCGCGCTGCCGGAGCGCGGTGAACTGCTGTCCGTGGTGGCCCGTGAGGCGATCGAGCTGCTCACGGACCCCGGGGCACGGGCGAGTCTGCGGCAGTGCGAGGGCGACAACTGCTCCCTCGTGTACCTGGACACGTCCCGGGGCCGCCGTCGCCGCTGGTGCTCGAGCGAGGTGTGCGGCAACCGGGAACGGGTGGCCCGCCACCGCCGCCGTGCCGCCCTGGCCCGCGCCTAGACGAGTCTGTCCAAATGCCTGCGGGCATGAAGAGAGGGTGTTCAAGATCCGTTTGTGACGACAGAACTGAACACCCTCGTGACCGCAC
>NZ_JBEYVV010000032.1:0-81826 GCF_040644155.1 Streptomyces sp. NPDC047022
CCACCCCCCAGGTCATCCGATCGACAGGGGGCAAAAGTCATGCCGGGCCCGAAGGCCAGCGGCCCCATTGCAGGACCGCGAAGAACATAACGGGGCTTCGGGCAGGCAGTGCCCTGTGAAGCCCCCGCGAGCCCCCGGCCGTACGGCACCTCTCACAGGCGGGGGTCCACCGGCTCCGACTCCAGGGCCAGCACCCCGAACACCGCCTCGTGCACCCGCCACAACGGCTCGCCCTCCGCCAGCCGGTCCAGGGCCTCGAGGCCGAGCGCGTACTCCCGCAGCGCGAGCGAGCGCTTGTGGTTCAGGAACCTCTGGCGCAGCCGCGCGAGGTTCTCCGGGCGGGTGTACTCCGGACCGTAGATGATCCGGAGGTACTCGCGCCCACGGCACTTGATGCCCGGCTGGACCAGACGGCCCTCACCGTTGCGCACCACCGCGTCCACCGGCTTGACGACCATGCCTTCGCCGCCGCGCCCCGTCATCTCCAGCCACCAGTCCACACCGGCGCGCACCGACTCCGGGTCCCCGGTTTCCACGAAAAGGCGGCGCGTCGTCTGCAGCAGTCCGCTCGAGTCGTGTTCGACCATCCGGTCGATCAGCGCGAGCTGCTCGTCGTGCGGCAGGGCGGCCAGGCTGCGGCCCTGTGCGGCCAGGATCTGGAAGGGCGCGAGACGGACTCCGTCCAGGCCGTCCGTTGTCCAGCAGTACCGGCGGTAGGCCGCCGTGAACGCGGCGGCGTCCGCCGCCCGTTCACGCTGGCGCGCCAGCAGTCCGCCGACATCCACGCCTCGCGCCGCCGTGGCCTCCAGCGCGGCGAGCGCCCCCGGGAACACCGCTCCCGAGGCCGCGCCGACCGCCGCGTACTGGCTGCGCAGCAGCCCGGACGCCTTCAGCGACCACGGCATCAGCTCCGCGTCCAGCAAAAGCCAGTCGGTCTCCAGCCGCTCCCACAGACCCGCGGCGCCGATCGCGGCCCGCAGCCGGCCGAGGATCTCCTCGGTCACCGTCCCGTCGTCGAAGAACGGGCGGCCTGTACGCGTGTACACCGAGCCGGTCGGACCGGTCACACCGAACCGCTCCTGCGCCGCCTCCGCGTCCCGGCACACCAGCGCCACCGCCCGCGAGCCCATGTGCTTCTCCTCGCACACGACCCGCGCGACCCCCTCCTGCGCGTACTGCGCGAACGCCTCGGCCGGGTGCTCCAGGTAGCCCTCGATACGCGAGGTGGCCGTGGGTGCCATGGTCGGCGGCAGATAGGGCAGCAGGCGCGGGTCCACCGCGAAGCGGCTCATGACCTCCAGGGCCGCCGCCGCGTTCTCCTCGCGCACGGAGACCCTGCCCGCGTGCCGTGTCTCGACCACCCTGCGGCCGGACACGTCCGCGAGGTCCAGCGGGCGGCCGTCGTGGCCGCCGGGTGCCTCGGTGGACAGCGGCCGGGCCGGCTCGTACCAGACGCGCTCGGCCGGTACGTCGACAAGTTCGCGCTCCGGCCAGCGCAGCGCCGTCAGCCTGCCGCCGAACACGGCGCCGGTGTCCAGGCAGATGGTGTTGTTGAGCCAGGTGGCGCGGGGCACCGGCGTGTGGCCGTAGACCACGGCCGCCCGGCCCCGGTAGTCCTCCGCCCACGGGTAGCGCACGGGCAGGCCGAACTCGTCGGTCTCCCCGGTCGTGTCGCCGTACAACGCGTGCGAGCGGACCCGGCCGGAGGTACGGCCGTGGTACTTCTCGGGCAGCCCTGCGTGGCACACGACCAGCCGGCCGCCGTCGAGGACGTAGTGGCTGACCAGGCCGTCGATGAACTCCCTTACGCGCTGCTTGAACTCCTCGCTCTCGCCCTCCATCTGCGCGATGGTCTCGGCCAGTCCGTACGTGTGCTGGACCTGACGGCCATGCAGATAGCGCCCGTACTTGTTCTCGTGGTTGCCCGGCACGCACAGCGCGTTGCCCGACTCCACCATGGACATCACCCTGCGCAGCACGCCCGGGCTGTCGGGCCCGCGGTCCACCAGGTCGCCGACGAAGACGGCGGTACGGCCCTCGGGGTGCACCCCGTCGGTGTACCCCAGCCTGCCCAGCAGCGCCTCCAGTTCGGACGAGCAGCCGTGGATGTCGCCGATGATGTCGAACGGTCCGGTGAGGTGGGTCAGGTCGTTGAAGCGCTTCTCGGTGACGACCGTCGCGTTCTCGACCTCCTCCACGCCCCGCAGGATGTGCACCTTGCGGAAACCCTCACGCTCCAAGTGCTTGAGGGAACGGCGCAGTTCACGCGTATGGCGCTGGATCACCCGGCGTGGCATACCGACCCGGTCGGCGCGTGCCGCGTTGCGTTCGGCGCACACCTCCTCCGGCACGTCGAGCACGATGGCGATCGGCAGCACGTCGTACCGCTTGGCGAGCTCGATCAGCTGGCGGCGGGAGTCCTGCTGCACGCTGGTCGCGTCGACGACGGTACGGCGGCCCGCCGCCAGACGCTTGCCCGCGATGTAGTGCAGGACGTCGAAGGCGTCCGGGGTGGCGCTCTGGTCGTTCTCGTCGTCGGACACCAGGCCGCGGCAGAAGTCCGAGGAGATGATCTCCGTGGGCTTGAAGTGCCTTCGGGCGAAAGTGGACTTGCCCGAACCCGAGGCGCCGACCAGCACCACGAGGGAGAGGTCGGTGACGGGCAGGGTGCGTCCCTCGGTCCCGGTCCGGGTGTGGGTCTCGGTCATGCGGCCTTCGCCTCCTTCATGGTGTGGGTGGCCTTCGTGGTGCGGGCGTCCATGGCCAGTTCGAACGTGGCCATCTGCGTGGGCGGGCCCACCTCGGGGTCGTCAGGGCCCACCGGGGTGAAACGGACGGTGTAGCCGTGGAGTTCGGCCACACGGCCGGCCCAGGAGCGGAACTCCTCGCGCGTCCACTCGAAGCGGTGGTCTCCATGGCGGGTGTGCCCGGCCGGAAGGGTCTCCCAGCGGACGTTGTACTCGACGTTCGGCGTCGTCACGAGGACCGTCCTCGGGCGCGCCGAGCCGAACACCGCGTACTCCACGGCGGGCAGTCGCGGCAGGTCGACATGCTCGATGACCTCGCTGAGCACGGCGGCGTCGTATCCCTTGAGCCGGCCGTCGGTGTAGGCGAGCGAGCCCTGCAGAAGGGTCACGCGCGATGCCTGCCGCTCCCCCATGCGGTCCAGCTTCAGCCTCCGGGAGGCGATGGTGAGCGCCCGCATCGAGACATCGACGCCGACGATCTCCGTGAACCGCGGGTCCTTGAGCAGCGCCTGCACCAACTGGCCCTGACCGCAGCCGAGGTCGAGGACACGGGCAGCGCCGGACTCGTTGAGCGCGGCGACGATCGCGTCCTTGCGCTGCACGGCGAGCGGCGTCGGCTTCTCCTCCGTCTCCTGCTCCTCCTCGACCGCGTTGTCGATCTCGCCGACCTCGCTGTCGTCCGCTTCGGCGAGCCTCACCAGTTCGAGGCGTTCCATCGCCTGGCGGGTCAGCGACCAGCGGCGGGAGAGGTAGCGGCTGGTGATCAGCTTCTGCTCCGGATGGCTGGGAAGCCAGCCCTCACCGGCCCGCAGCAGCTTGTCGACCTCGTCGGAGGAGACCCAGTAGTGCTTGGCGTCGTCGAGGACGGGGAGCAGCACATAGAGGTGGCGCAGCGCCTCGGACAGCGTCAGAGTCTCGGACTCCAGTACGAGTCCGACGTACCGCGAGTCGCCCCACTGCGGGAACTCGGCATCCAGCGGGACCGGCTCGACGGTGACGGTCCAGCCGAGCGGCTCGAAGAGGCGTCGTACGAGACCGGGGCCCCCGCGGGCGGGCAGCGAGGGTATCTCGACCCGCAGCGGCAGCGGCTGCGCGGCACGCTCGGGCCGGGACTTGCACACCCCTCGCATCGCGCTGGAGAACACATTGCCGAGCGCGACGGCGACCAGGGAGGACGCCGCGTAGGGACGGTCGTTGACGTACTGCGCCAGCGCAGCGTCGGGCGCGCCCCCGCGGCCCTTGCCCCTACTCTTGCGCACCAGCGCCTGAGCGTCGACCTCCAGCAGCATCGCGACGGTGCAGCGATCGTCGTCCGCCTCGGGGTAGACGACATGCGCCGTCCCGTACGACGTCGAGAAGGACTGCGGGTTGTCGGGATGCTTGTGCAACAGGAAGCCCAGGTCGGTGGCCGGGTTCTTCTCGTCGCCGGTGGTGGAGATCGTCAGGAACACAGTCACGAGTATCCCTGTGCGTCCGCCCACTCGGCCACGGGGTTTCCCTGCCGGTGCCCGGGTCAGAACCGGTTCAGCGGTTTGATGGGCGGTGAGAGGGCAGAGTTGACCTGGAGCAGGATGATCACCCCTATGGACAGATAGGTGCTGAACACGGCGAGCAGTACCGCGCCCGCGTACAGGGCCTGGACGACGCCGATCCTGCGGCGGATCGCCGTCAGGTCCTCGGCGGTCGTCTCCTCCCTCAGCAGCCCGGCGCGCTCCGCGTACCGCAGCCCGGCGAGCTGCATGAGTCCGAGGAACAGCAGATCCGCCCAGTACACCAGCAGGGCCAGCCGGGACGAGGTGAACGCCGCCATCAGGCCGGTGGCGAACGGCATCACCGAGATCCCGAACAGGAACATGATGTGAATCCAGGCGAACGTGCGGTCGCCGCGCCCGATGCGGGAGAGCTGCGTCTGCTGCCCGAGCCAGAACATCCCCAGCGTGAGGAAGCCGAGAAAACACACGGCGAACTCCGGGCCCACGCCGGTGAGTACACGCCAGACCCGCTCCTCCTGCCCGACCGCTCCCCGTTCCCACAGCGCACGTTCACCCCACGCGTCCTGGGCGGGAACCTTGAGGTCGAGAACGAGCAGCGTCATCGCCACGGCGAAGATCCCGTCACTGAGCGCCGCGAGCCGCCCCAGTTCATGACCGGCTATGCGGTGGTAGTGCGCCATGGGCCTCCCCCCGAGGTCCAGTGAAGTCGGGTGCGGTTCACCCCCACCCGATCACAGTATGCGGTTCCTTCAGGCGGCCCGACGCGGTCACCCCAGCTGGGACTGGACCCGCGACGAGATCAGCTCAAGGTGGTCCAGGTCGTCCAGGTCCAGGATCTGGAGATAGATCCTGCTGGACCCGGTCCTCGCGTAGCGGCCGATCTTGTCGACCACCTCACCCGGCGTACCCGCCAGCCCGTTGGCCTTCAGCTCGTCGACCTCGCGGCCGATCGCGGCGGCACGCCGGGCCACCTCCTCGTCGTCCTTGCCGACACAGACCACGAGCGCGTTGGAGTACGTCAGGCCGTCGGCGGCGCGTCCGGCCTCCTCGGCGGCGGCGCGGACCCTGTCGAACTGGCGCGTGCTGTCCTCGATCGACGCGAACGGGATGTTGAACTCGTCGGCATACCGTGCGGCCAGCCGTGGGGTGCGGGTCGCGCCATGGCCGCCGATGACGACAGGGATCCTGCCCTGGGCCGGCTTGGGCAGGGCGGGCGAGTCGATCAGTTCGTAGTGCTCGCCGTGGAAGCCGAAGGTCTTGCCGGGCTCGGTCGCCCACAGCCCGGTGACGATCTCCAGCTGCTCCTCGAGGCGGGCGAACTTGTCCTTCGGGAACGGGATGCCGTACGCCTTGTGCTCCTTCTCGAACCAGCCCGCGCCCAGGCCCAGCTCCACGCGCCCGCCCGACATCTGGTCGACCTGCGCGACCTGGACGGCGAGCACACCGGGGAGCCGGAAGGTGGCGGCGGTCATCAGCGTGCCGAGGCGGATGCGCTTGGTCTCACGGGCGAGACCGGCGAGGGTGATCCAGGCGTCCGTGGGGCCGGGCAGGCCGTCCACGTCGCCCATCTTCAGATAGTGGTCGGAGCGGAAGAAGGCGTCGAAGCCGAGATCCTCGGTGGCCTTGGCCACCGCGAGGAGGGTGTCATAGGTCGCCCCCTGCTGGGGCTCAGTCAAATGCTGTTCATGCAGTAATAACTTCGCTATTCAGGGATGCTGAGGCACCGGCGCATCAGCGTGGCGGATGCGCAAGGTCAGTACGCGTGAGCCGCGGTGACCTCTGCGGAGCGGGCCAGCGCCTGCTGCGCGTGCGAACCGCGGAGGGCCAGCAGGGTGAGGGCCAGTGCGTCGACGACGACGAGGTGGGCGAGGCGGCCTGCGACGGCTTCGAGGCCGAGGGTGAGGTCTTGGCCGCCGGCAAGCAGCGTGCACTGGCTGGTCTCGGTCAGCGGTGAACGGGCATAGCTGGTGAGCGAGATGACCGTGGCTCTGCGGGCGTGGGCCCGTCGGGCGGCGTCCACGGTGGTGCGGGTGGCGCCGGTGTGGCTGACGGCGAGGCAGACGGCGTCCGCCGGAAGCGACGAGGCGGCTACCTCGGCGGTGAGTGGGTCGGTGGGGGCGTCGACGGCGCAGCCCAGGGCCCTGAGGCGGTAGGCCGCGTCGGTGGCCACGGCGGTGGACAGGCCCGCACCGATGACCAGGATCCGGCTCGCGCTGTGCAACGCCTCGGCGGCGGTGCGCAGGTGGTAGGGAGAGACGGTCGTGGACAGTCCGTCCAGGGCCTCGCGGGCCGCTTGCACGGTGTCGGCCAACGCGCGGGAGGTCGGATCGGCGCCTTCCGGTGTGGTGGGCCGGGGCGCCTCCCGGGCTGCCGTGATCTTCACCTCCTGATAGCCGCGGAAGCCCAGCCGCTGACAGGCGCGGATCACGGAGGAGGGAGCCGTGCGCGCCATCGCGGCGACGTCACTGACGCTCAGCCGGACCAGTTCGGGGCCCTGATCGAGCAGGACCTGAGCGACCCTGGCCTCCGCGTCGCGCAGTTGCGGCAGCCGGGCGCGTACGTGGGCAGCGAGATTCTGCACGTCAACGGCCCGTGCGTCTGTGGAAGTGCTCTCGATCGGGGAATTTTGTTCCATGGATCCAGCATAATACGGAATGCAATTCTCTGTCTCTCTGGCTTCTGGAACGGTTCGACGCTCATGGATGTGTTCATGCAAGCAGGCACTGCAGTGCCTGTAGTGGTGCTGGCCGCAGCGGTGCTGCACGCCGTGTGGAACGCGCTGGCGCACGCGATGCCGAACAAGCTCGCCGGCTTCACCCTGATCAACCTCGCCTTCGTCGGCGTCAGCGCGATCTGGGTCTGTTTCACCCCGTTCCCCGACTCTGCCGCCTGGGCGTTTATCGCGGCCTCGGCCGTGCTCCAGGTCGTCTATCAGACGCTGCTGCTGCAGGCGTACAGGCTCGGTGACTTCGGCCAGATGTACCCGGTGGCGCGCGGTGTCGCACCCATGCTGGTCGCCGTCGTCTCGGTGAGCGTTCTCGGCCAGGAGCTGTCAGCCCCCGAACTCACCGGCGTCCTGGTCATTTCCGCCGGGCTGATTGCCCTCGCTCTGGCGGACGGCTTGCCGGACCGCACCCAGTTGCCAGCACTGATGGCTGCCCTCGGTACCGGCGTCATGATCGCTTCATACACAATCGTCGACGGTACGGGCGTACGGCGCTCAGACAGCGTATTCGGCTACATAGCCTGGAGTTTCCTCCTACAGGGCATGCTCTTCTGCGCCGGTGCCTTCGCGCTGGGCGGGCGCGGACTGCCATCCCGGCTTCGCGACGCCACGATCCGCGGCCTGACCGGTGGGCTGCTCTCACTGACCGCGTACGCACTGGTGGTTTGGGCGCAGGATCACGGCGACCTGGCGTCCATCGCCGCACTCCGCGAGACCAGCATTGTCATCGCCGCCCTGCTCGGTACCGTGCTCTTCCGTGAGCGACTGGGCGGCCGGCGGCTGGCCGCGAGCGTCACCGTGGTGGTCGGCATCGCCGTGCTCCAACTCACGCACACCTGAACGTCCGAGCCGACGAGTACCTGGCCGTGCGAGTGACCTCGGTCAAACCCCGTTCATACCGTAATAGCCTCGCTGGTCGTGCAGTTGGGTGATGTCATCCCGTACATCCCGGCGCCCTTCGTCGGGCGCCCTCGGTACGGTCTACGGCAACATCGAGAGGGCGATCTTCCCGAGGGCTGCGCCGTCCACGCGACCGGGTGCGCTCGGTTTCCGAGCATGGCAGTCGACGGTCCACCGCCTCGCGATCGATGGGTGCGCGCTCACCCTGGCATGCCCTACGTCGACTTCGGGGTGTCCCCGCAGATGGATACTTGGGTACAAGTAGGCCCGACCGGCAAGAAGTTGCTGCCGCTGACGGTCAAGAACGCTGGTCAGGCGCCCGCCTCCAGTGGTCACACGCACTGACGTGGGCGAGGCACTCGATCGGGTGATAGACGCGCTGGCGAGGGTGAGCGAGGACGAGGTGGCCGCGGTACTGATTGCGGCTGGCGCTTCGGTCCTTCGCCCGTCGGCGCCGCTGGTGCCCACTCGGACGCCGTTGTCGGACCCTGCAAGCACTCCGTACATCGTTTCCGAGGTGGAGTGGGTCTGAGGGACCTGCTGGCTTGCGTGACTGTTCTGGCCCGAGCCCTTTTCCTGATGGGAGGAGGGCTCGTAGGTGTGCGGGGGCAGAGCGGCTTGATTGGATCTGCCTGGCGCCCAAATCGGCTGTCATCAACGTGCCGAGCTTGATGGTGTGACCACGTCCCGATAGGGAGCGCTTTCTCATCGGGTCAGAGAGCCAGCACGCAACTGCACCTGATGCACAGGACTGCGCCGTTCCAGAGATCGACTCAACCCAAGAAGTCCAAAGCGACCAGCGTGCCGCCCACGAAGATCCAGATCCAGCCCATGATTCGAAGCGTGACCGAGCCGCCGATCATCGGCACAAAACGGGATGCGTGTCGATATGTCCGGTCTGCGATCCCTTTGATGTTCAGTGCGAAGAACCAGCCGAAGACGAAGAAGAGCAGCGGTCCTGGGTCCAAGCCATTCACTTCTTGTCCGATCCGATTTCTGTTTGCCAACGCGACTTGGCGTCACTGTACCCGCCACCAATCTCGGCACCCAGACCGGCCCCCAGACCATACTCGATGACGTTGACGCCTTCACCCTTCGAGTTGGTTGTTCCGATCTCCGTCTGATGGTTCCCGTACAGGCCGAGACCGAACTTGGCGGATCCGCCCTTATCCCATCCCTTGCCTTCGAGCTGACCAATGTCATCGGCGTTACTGTAGAATTTACCGGCCGTTGCGGAAAGGCCGAAATCGACACCAGAGGAGTGTACGGACTTCGACGTCAAGATCCCGATCTGGGTTTTCCCATCTGGCGTTTGTGTCTCCGCCAATGTGATCGAGTATCCGATTCCTCCGCCTCCCCAGCCAGCACCCACGCCGATGGTGATTCCCTGCGTTTTGTTGTAGCCGGTGGCCCCGGCGACGCCGTCGATCAGCGTTCCAATGAACTTACTGCCCAGATCAGGACCGGGCTCCCCGTTAAAGATCGAAAGCCCCTTGGCGATGCCATGGTATATAGCCTTCACGGTTCCGTCGTGCTTCTTCTTCCGCTCGGCTTCTGCCCTCTGCTCAGCTTCCTCCTTCTTGACTTCCTTCTCATAAGTGGTTAGGTCGCCGACTGCTGCCCCGTTGAAGTTTTGACCCTGCCCCAGGGTTTCCAACATCTGCTCGAGGAAGCTGCCGACGCCGGCTGCTTCGCGAAGTGCGCGACTTACGACCTGGTCTTCGTCGTCGACCGCCCGCACGGCATCCTTGATCTTCTTGGTCCAGGCGGCCTCGGCGTCTTTCACCTGCGTCACGTACTTCGGGTAGTCCGGGTCGTGGCGCATCGGGGTGAGTTTCCTGAAGTCATAGACCGCTTCGCCGATGCCGTTGACAGTCATCTCGTCCTTCTCTGCCTGCTCGACCAGGTTCTTCACGTGGCCGATCCGCTGGGAGAAGCGCTCGTGGGCGGTCCGGAGAAGGGAGGCGATTGCCTGGGCTTCCGTGTGGGCATCGGTGAACTGTTTACGTGTGCTGGTGAACCGCGTATAAGCGACACCGCGGCTGACGCCAGCCCAGGAGCCGTCGTTCGCTATGGACTCCACCTTTGCGCCGTACAGGCGTCCCAGGTCGTCGAAGGTGTGGGCCATGTCGTCCCAGTCCTTGGCGGCCGTGATCAGCGCATCGAGGTCGATTGTGACCACGTCCTGATAGGTGGGATTGCCCGTTCCCATCTCCTAGTACTCCTCTCCGAGATTGGATCCCATGTCTATCTGCGCTATCCGGCTCTTGACGCCGAGGTCGGTATGTCGGAAGTCCTGGTGGGTCTTCTCCAGGGCGTTCTGGTCTTCCCCCAGACGCCCTTTCAGGTTCTTGACCTGCAGCTCCCACTCCGAGTGCGCGGCCTTGAGGGCTGATCCGGTGGCCCAACCACTGAACTTCTGGGCCGCTGTGGACGAGGAGTTGTCGGCGTGGCTGCCGGCCTTGTCCGTGTCAGGCCGAATTTCCTCCCGCAGCGCCTTGACCGCGGCCTTGTTGCCCGCGTGGTTCATCTGCAGGTCCGGCGCAGCTCCGGTACCACCTCCGCCCCCTGCGTCGGCAGCACTGTCCAGCCGCATGCCTTCCTGCCTGCGGGCCAGCGCGTCTGCCTTCAGCTGCTCCCACTCGTCCCATGCCATCTCAGGGCCTTCCTCCAAAGTCACGGTCTCCATGAGGCCAGGCCGCCTGTCCAGGCCCTGGCGGAACAGGCACTTGCGTGTGGGCAGCCGCTGCAGCGCGTCGTCGCCCGCGTATCGCCCCTGCGGCAAGTACCGCGCCAGTGAGAACGACGACCCCGGAGCCAGCGAGAACCCAGGTTGTGGTCGAGCTGCCTCCGACAGATCCGGACCCTGTAGCCGACGCCGCATTCTCATGCTTCGTCGATGCGGCTCCAGCCCCGTCGGGTCCCTGGGACGCCGCTTGTTTAAAGTCGGGCAGCGGGTACATGCCCGCGGGACCGGGGTCACCGGGATTGGTCAGCGCGATACGGGGGCGGACGGCGCCGTAGCCGATGTAGTCGGTGCGCTCCTTGCCACTTGTTGGCTTGCTGGCGGTATTGAGCATGATCCGCAGGACCTGGTTGTTGGTCCAGTTCGGGTGCTCGGACCAGATCAGGGCTGCGGAGGCGGAGGCGAGGGCGCTAGCGTCGCTGGTACCGTGCGAGTCGCAGACGCCGCTCTTGCTTTCGAGGCAGGCGGAAATGATGTCCTCGCCCGGCGCCACCATGTCCACTTGGGAGCCGTGCTCGGACTCCTTCGTCGCCTTGACGTTTCTGTCGATCGCCCCGACACCCACCACTCCTGGAGTGGCCGCCGGATAATTGACTTCATTGACGGTGTCGCCGTCATTGCCCACGGCTGCGAGGATTAACTTGCCCTTGGACAAGGCATAGGCGACGGCCTCCGTCAGCTCGCGAGAGTTTTCGGTGCTCCCCTGCGAGATGTTGATGATCTGGGCGTCCGAATCGGCCGCAAACCGGATGGCCTTCGCGACGCTCGTGGGGAAATCGTCCTGATTGCCGTCAGTGCGGTTGCGCTCAATGAAGCCTGGGATGCGGATTGGCATGATCTTCGCGCCGGGGGCCAGACCGTACGAGCCCGTGGTGGCACCTCTTCCGCCAGTGCCCGCAATGAGGACAGCCATGCCAGTGCCGTGGCCGTCGTAGTCCGTGCGTTCGTCGCCGGCCCGCTTGGAGAAGTCCTTGCCCGCCACAACCTGGCCGCGCAGGTCGGGAATGTCGGCCTGCACGCCGCTATCGATCACGGCTACCGTGATGCCCTTGCCCGTGCTGGTCTTCCACATTTGCTCGGCGTGCATGGCATCGAGGTACCACTGCCGCTCGCGGACGGTATCGGCGTGCGCGGCAGTGACGGCCAAGCTCGCAAACAGAACGCCGAGGGCTGCGGACACGGCTCGTCTGTGCCGCCTGGCCTGCTTGCTGCTGCTGCTGCGCATGGTCATCCTTCTCGTCCTATGTCTCCGTCAGGCCCTTTGGGCAGGGGCGGCGGGGCCGGTCGGCTCTCCCTCTCCTCTGCCTGGTCATCCCTGCCCTCGGCCCGGTCGGTCGCGCGGCTGTCAGAGCGCCGGTCGCGAGCGGATCGGTCATCGCGGTTCGTGGCAGGTTTGAAGGCACCCAGGGATGGTCCGCCGCGTCGTGGCATTTGCTCGTCTGCGGCAGCCTCGCTCGCGGGCCGGACACTTCGCGAGGTGAATCCTGCCCGTCCGCGGTCTCGGGATGGCCTTGGCTGTCCCCCGACGATGCCGTTGGACGGGGCAGGCATTCGCCCCCTCGCCGCACCCTCACCCTCCACCGTCGGGCTGTTGCCACGGGCCGGCATGGCACCTGCAGAAGGGCGACCCGGCACGCCACCACGGCCCCTGGGAGGTTGCTCCCCGCCGACGACGGTGCCCCGCGGAATCGCACCAGTAGGCCGTCCCGCGGACGGCGAGACAGCGCGACCGCCAGTTATGCCGTTGACCCCTCTGGCCGAAGGGGAGCCAATCGGCCCGCGCCCAGCACCGGGCTGACCACCGGTCACACCAGGGCCAAAGGGGCCGGAGAGTCCGCGTCCCGGAATACGCGGACCTGTGGACGTGTCCGGTCCGGACGGCGTGGCCAGTGGGCTCTTGCCCCCGTAGACGGGACGTTCACCACCTCCCCGGACACCAGGCGGCAGCGTCGTTCCTGCCCCGAACGAAGGCGGGAGCGGACCGGTTACTGACGGTGCCCGGCCGTCAGGTCCGCTTGGTCCGATGAGCGGCGTCGAAGGCGAAGACGGAATTACCGGACGGGACGGCAGAGTTTTTGCGCTGTCGATCACGGTGTTCGTTGGGTCTGGCACGTGGCGCGGCAGCGCGTCAGGCACGTCCCGCACGTCCCTCGCATGGTGTCGCACAGGCGGTTGTGGTGCCGCGCTCGTGCCAGCTGTGCTCGCTCCCACCGTCGCTTTGTGCCCAGATGGTCTCTCTGGCGCGGCCACGCCTTGGCCATCCTGGGGCGTGGCCACACCCTGGGTTGCGGTCCCGTGACCGGAGGGAATGTCGACGGCTGTGGTGCCGTAGAACGTGGTCGGCACGAATTGCTTGGGCAACTCCGGAAAACTCGGCGCCTCCAGCGCGGTGATCTGCTCCGTCGAAGCCGTGTACGACTGGGCAAGCTTCATCATGAGGCCGCCGGCCTCGGTGCGGGAGTTGGCGCACTGCGCCTTGGCCTTCGTCACCGTGGAGTCCGACGGACCGCCGTCGTGGTCGCCGACATTCGTCGCCTTCGCCGCATGGGCGTCAAGCACCGAGCGCGCGCTGACACTTTGGTTTCGCAGCGTCTCAATCTGCGGCTTGACCTCGTGCAGCGTGTCCGCCGCGTGGCCCAGCCACTTGCCCGCGTTCTCGCTGTAATCGCCCAGGCTCAGTGTGGTCAGCGCCGCTTGGTAGCACCAAGCCCGGAACGCCTCCCCGCCCGCTCCTTCCCACTCGACCGCCAAGCTGTGGGTCAGCAGGTCGCCGCCGATCTCCTGGATCGTCTTGGCGGCCTCCGTCAGCAGCTCGCCGAGCCCGCTAGCCGTCGGCCCGTCGGCCGAATCGACCATGGCCCACAGCTGTTCGGGGTCTTGGACCAGGAACCGCTCCTGCTTGATCGTCTCCCACATGCTGCTGGCAAAATCAGACATGGAGCCACGCCGCCTTCCCTGTCCAGACCATCCCGTCGCACCGTCTCATCACCACGAACGTCACAGGCCCCCTGCCTGCGAGTCCGGCGCTGCCCCGTGCCCGCCGTTGCCGGCTCCGTCTGCCCCGCCGCCGGCGTGTCCCTCTGCTCCCAACCGACCCTGATCGACAGCCAGCTTGTTGGCCTCGACACGGATGCGGTGCAGGCGATCGCGAACGTCGTCGTCGAGATTGTGGTAGTTGGCCTTCGACGCGTCGACCGTGACCATCAGCCCCTCGATCTGCAGTGCCAGCATCTTGGACAGGTTCTCCAGCTGGGAATGCACTTGCGTGTAGGCGCCGTGAAGTGCGTGGGCTTCGTCGAAGTCGCCCAACCGCCCCGTCGGCATGGCACCGTCCGCGATCCTGTGCGGCGCGGCCTTGGATTTCTCCAACCGGGTCAGGAGATCGTTCACCCGGCTCTTGAAGGTCGTCAGCGTCTCGCCCTCGACCCGCAGCTGCTGGGCCATGGCGGGACCGACACCTGCGATCAGCCCGATGCCGGACGCGGCAAGCGCGCCAGCTGCCGATACCAGCGCAGCGGCAGTGGCCTGCGGGTCCTCCGTGTTGTCGGCCACCAAGTCCTCCCCCTCCGTGCAGTCAACCCCTCAGCAGCACCTTAGCCACTCGATTGTGGTGCCCCTGCCATCTCCATCCGTAACAGAAGCAACCCGCGCACGATAGTCGCGATCTTGCCTGGTCGCGGAGCCCTTATGCCGCCCCGGGGCACGGCTGGCCGGAAAATGACCACGTCTTACGTCACAGCTGGGCGGCCGCCTCCGTCTATGGCCTTGATGTGCATAGAAACCGTGCAGAGTCCTCGTCCACCGTCAGACACACACGCGTGGCGAAGACGACATCACCGACGGTCGGCCCCGTTCCCCGCAGGGCTCAGGGCCGACAGCATCCGCGGCACGGGATGGACCTGCATCCGATCCACCCTCACCTGCACCCGCAGCGACGTCCTCCCCGCAGGGAGCAGCTACCCACCCATCACCCTGAAGGTGCGCGTCTCCTGCAACGCCCCTGCCCACGTCACCAACACAGCCACCGTCACCGGAGGCGGCGATACCACCACCCACACCGCCACCGACCCCACCACGATCAAGCACCGCCGGCACGACAGGTGCTGCGATCACCACGGCCACCGTGAGGTTAGCGACTCCTCCTGATGAGATCAGTCAAGCACTGCTCATGCACTCATAACTCGGCTGGGCAGGGGGCTGGACCCATCCGAGACGAACCGGGGTGCTCGTGCCCAACCGGTATCACGCCCGCCGAGGAACGAGGGCACCAGCCCCGTGAGGTTCGAAAATCAATGGCCGACCTGAATCGATCTGCCTCACCCTCTACGCCATGGAAGAACCGCAACGCAGGATCCGCGCGCACCACACGGCATCCACGGTCACTGTCTACCAGGCGTACTCCTTGAACATCGGCCTGCCCGCAGTTCACCAGGGCCATTTCCCCGCCGCGTGGAAGCGGGATCGGATGACATGGATCAAGCCCTCGTTCCTATGGATGATGTACCGCTGCGGCTGGGGCACGAAGCCAGGACAGGACACCGTCCTTGCCGTCGAGATCACTCGGGACGGCTTCGAGTGGGCGCTGCGCAGCGCGTGTCTGTCGAGCTACGTACGTGGTCTGCATCCCGATCGCAGCACCTGGCATCGCCAGTTGAAGCGCGCCCCGGCCCGCGTCCAGTGGGACCCTGAGCGCGATCTGCACCTTCAGCCCCTGCCCTACCGCTCGTTGCAACTCGGGCTCTCCGGTGAGGCCGTACGTCGCTACGCCGACGAGTGGACGGTCTCCATCAACGACGTGACCCCACTTGCCCGCGAGATCCACGCGCTCGTCAGTGGCGGCGACCTGCACTCTGCGGCCGAACTGCTGCCCCAGGAGCGGGACTACCCCGGAGCCGACGAACTGACGGCCCACCTGCGCTCATAGGATGACGCACTCGTCGAACGGCGCCCACCGCCCGTGACACGCACGACGGCTTGATCCACGTCAAGCCGCGCTCACAAACTGTTTCCCGAGCAGGGGACAGACTCGGGCCAACCTGATCCGGAAGCGGCCTGACAACAGGACCGGTCCAGCTCGGTCATGCCTCAGTGAACTCGCAGTGACGTCGCAGGTGACCTTTGAGCCCCTCCTAACTAGAAGGGGCTCAAAGGTGTTCGGTGATCTCAAGGCGCGTGGGAAGAGGTGAGAGTCAGCGGAGGTTGGTTGGAGCCTGCGGCACTCAAGCCTCGTGTATGACCCTGCCTGTCGGCGCCCCGGAGTCAGTCGCCCGTCATGAGGTGGGAGAGTAAGGCCACCACTGTAGTGGCTCGTACCGCAGCTGGCCTGAGGGCGGCCGCATGCAGGGTCACGGCGACGGCGAGAACGCCAAGCGCCACAAGGCCAACGACCCGCCGGTGATCAGGCTTTGCTTACTCTCCAGGCGATCATCCCCGTTGCTCCGGGCTTCCCGGCTACATCAACGAGTAGATCGGGAGATCCCGAGAAGCGCACAAATGCCACGGACTGATCGCAGGGAACAATCTTTGGCTTCGTAGCTTCGGCAGGCGTGAAAGAAACTTCCACGTCTCCGCTTCCCGCGCATACGACTGCTAGTCGGTATTCTTTCCCTTTGATCAGTCCGGGCTGCGTATGCAGTCCGTCCTGGACTCGCTCCACCCCAGATGCGACAGAGTTCTGCTTATCGCCAGCGCTGGTGGCGTCCATGGCCGCGTTCACTTGAGCGGTGAGCTTCCGCTCTGATGCTTGTGCGGATGGCTTTGCACCGCCGGGGGAGGAGGTGGGTGCCGTGGAGTTGGGAGTGGCGGACTGGTGCGACGTCTCAGAAGACGTGCAGGCTGCGAGGAAGAGACTCGCGGCCAGAGCGGACCCGGTAAGCCAGGCTCGGCGTGTCGGTAGATCTCGTACGATGGTCATGATGAAGTTTCCCAGTACTTCCAGCCAACGGACTTTGTGGGGAGTGTGGCCGTTCCAGTCGCAGCCTTCACTGCCCTGCAGCCATCCCCGCTGGTGTGGTACTTCGCCCACGACACCTTATAACCCCATGATCCGTACTGGAGGTGTCCGTATTTCGACCTGGCGATATCGTGGGAATATTGATGGCCAACCGTAATAGCGAAACTAGCTCCGATGGTAGCGCTCACGCTGGTCTTCGCCTTCGCGATGATCGCGCCAGCCGAGAATTCGGCACTTCCTGTTACGCTGGCCGAGATGGTACCGGCTTTAGTGACGCTGACGGTCATGCTTCCCCCCGGACCGTCCTTGTATTCTGTACCGTTCCACCAAGATGGTACGAAGTAGGCGGACTTTCCAGTGATGGTGTACCAGGTCTCGTATGGATTATCGCATCGACTAGGGGTATTGTGCGGAGCTTCCGTAATCGGCGTCTCAACTACGTCGTCGGCCGGACCGTCGTTGGTGTCCACGGGATTGGGAGCCTCGGGAGTCGGTGAATCCGTCGGGGTTGCGGTCTGAATGGCGAGTGGCGCCGTTTCCCCGGTTTCTGCCACAGATGTCCCGGCCGCAGCCATACAGAGCAGCAAAGCCGCAGAGGAGGACATAATAGTCTTACGTGCATAGATGCCCATGGGACACCCTTCTGCAGGACCGCCCCCCCGGCGGTCGACTACTCAGAGAATATGTCGCAGGCGTGTGCACGACAAGTAGTCGATCAATCCCTGAGCGTAATTTGAGGTTGGGCATGGATCGCTTTTAGAACGGGAGCTCCTGCTTGGTAGTGCCTCGTTTGATGGTCACGACCCGCTCGTGGAAGTCACGGGTGGCGGCTTCGCGGGGGGTATCGAGACCGCAGTTCCTTGTCCAGTTCGTCGGCGACTAAAAGCAGGGACGGGAGGGACTTGCGGTCGGCGTCCAAGGCCGGGCTGCCCATGCCGATGGCTTCTTCGATGTTGCCTGTGCGGGCGGCTGCTACTCCGAGTGTGAGGCGGGCCTCGGCGGCTCGCGTGGGTGAGATCTCGGTGCCGTCGGGGCCGGTGCTGATGCGGATCACTGAGCGGGCGTGGGCGGCGGCACGTTCGTCGTCTCCGAGGAGACGGTAGGCGTCCATTTCGTAGAAGTCCCACTTGTCCGGGTCGATGATGAAGTGATGCTCGGGGTGATCGGGCCGAGGGAGCCGGTCCAGGCGGGCGCGCCCGGCGTCGAGGGACTCGCGGACGAGTCGGTCATCACCCATGCGGGCGGCGGCGCAGGCCTTGTGGGCATAGAGCTGCACGCCGACGGAGTGCGTCCGGTCGGCCATGTGCCCGGCCTCGACCGCGATGAGCATGTCTTGCCAGCGGCTTTGCGTGAGGGCGAACCATGCCTCGATCTCCCATGCCCATGCCTTGATCTCGCCGTGTCCGGCCTCGTCGCCGATGCGGAGAGCGGCTGCCTTGCTGAGGTTGGCGGCCTCGCGTTGGCCCCGGTCGTACTGGACGCACGCGTTGAGCAGGAACAGCCATCCGGTGTCGACCAGTAGTTCGCGGTGCTGGCGGAGGGTCATTCGGCCTTCGAGCTGCTTGGTGACGTAGTTCAGGCCGCTGCGGGTGCGCTCGTGGAGATGGTCAGCGTTGGCGTACGGGTAGGCACGGGCCAGTTGGTCGATGCCTTCCTCAGTCAAATCTCGTTCGTACAGCAATAGTCTCGCCGGTCAGGCAGTTGGGTGATGTCATCCCGTACATCCCGGCGCCCTTCGCCGGGCGCCCTCGGTACGGTCTACGGCAACATCGAGATGGCGATCTGCCCCGAGAGCTGCACTACGCGACCGGGTGCGTTCGGCTTCTGAGCCCGGCAGTTGACGGTTCATCGCCTTGCGATCGACGGGTGTGCGCCCACCCCAGCATGCGCTACGTCTACTGCGCGGTGTGCCCGCAGATGGATACTTGGGTACAAGTAGGCCCGACCGGCAAGAAGTTGCTGCCGTTGACGGTCAAGAACGCTGGTCAGGCGCCTGCTTCGAGTGGTCACGCACACTGACGTGAGCGAGGCACTCGATCGGGTTATGGAGGCGCTGGCGGGGGTGAGTGAGGACGAGGTGGCGGCTGCGCTGGCTGCGGTCGGCGTTGTGCGTCCCCGTCCGCCAGCGACGCAGGCGGAGCCCCGCACGCCGTTGCCGGATTCTGGAGGCTCGCCTCAGATCGTCTCCGAGGTGGAGTGGGTCTGAACCCCTGCCACCCTGAGTTGTCGCCCAGCAACAGCCCCCTCTCTGATCGGGAGGGGGCTGTTGCTGTCCCTTGAGTACACGCCCATGCCGCCCAGTTGCGTCGTGGCGCGCTCCACCCGGTCGTCAAGGGGCGCGCGCTCGGTGAGTGTGCCGACACGGAGAGGGACTGGAAAGGGACAAGCGGGGTTAGGGGATGCGCCGGGACTGTTACAGGAGGGTGTTGTACATGCCCCAGCCGGTGCCGATCTTGGTCCGTGCGCCGAAGGTGCGGGTGGTCTGGCCGGTGCCGGGGTAGAGCCACAGGATGCCGGTCTTGTCGCGGGCGAGGAGGTCCGGCCTGCCGTCGCCGTTGAGGTCCCCGATGCCGACGAGGGTGTTGTACATGCCCCAGCTGCTGCCGATCCTGATCCGGGCGCCGTAGACACGTGAAGTCGTGCCGGTGCCGGGGTAGAGCCAAAGGACGCCGGTGGTGTCGCGGGCGAGGAGGTCGGTCTTGCCGTCGCCGGTCAGGTCGCCGGCGGCGACGAGGCTGTCGTACATGTTCCAGCCGGAGCCGATCTTGATCCGGGCGCCTAGAGCGGTGCTGGTTCCGGTGCCTGGGTAGAGCCACAGGATGCCGGTCTTGTCCCGGGCGAGGAGGTCGCCGTAGTGGTCGCCGGTGAGGTCGCCGGCGCCGATCAGCAGGGAGTAGCCGTTCCAGGTGCCGGCGAGGTGGGTGGGCCCGACCAGGCCGGCTCCGCTGGTTTGGTACAGGTCCATACGGCCGGTGCTCGTGTTGCGGACCAGGAGGCCAGCGGTGTTCCAGGGGCCGATGACGCCGGGGACGACGAGGGCGTTGTCCTGGGACCAGCCCAGGTACTGGTCGGTGTTGACGCGCTGTCCGAGCGGGGCGGTGGGGTGGCCGGTGGCGGGGTAGAGCCAGAGGGTGCCGTGACTGTCACGGGCGAGCAGGTCGGGCTTGCCGTCGAGGTCCAGGTCGTGGGGGTCGGGGTTCGTGAAGCGGATCGCCACCTGGCTGGTGGTGAACAGCCGCCCTGCGGAGTCCTGAAGGCGCAGGGTGCCGGTGACGGTGCCGGGGTGGACGCCGAGGGCGGCGACTAGGTCGAAGATCTGCTGCCAGGTGGGGTCGAGGTTGTTGCTGTTGCCGGCGGGCAGGTCGAAGTCGGGGAAGCGGACGCTCAGTGAGCCGTCGGCTCCGAGGGTCCAGGGAATGGCGGTCGTGGTGTCGCCGAGGGTGAAGTGTGCGGTGGCGGCGAGCTGGCGTGCGGTGAAACCGGCGGCGGTGAGCTGGCTGGCGGGCACGGTGAGGGTGAGGTGACCGCCGGTGATGGGGCTCTGCATGCCCTGGCTGTCGATGAGCAGCTTGGTGCGTACGGGGAGTTCGGTGCCGCCGACGATGGTCACGGGGTTGTTCGGGCCCCAGTAGGGGTAGGAGTCGCCTTTCCCGGCGGATGTTTGCAGCAGGGGTTCGGAGACCCGCAGGGCGGAGGTGTTGGAGTCGGCGAGGTCCTGGCCGGTGGTGGTGTCGATGATGGAGGCGCTGACCTGGAACGCGGGAGCCATGGGGGCTGTGACGGCGACCTTGAGGTCTGTGGTGCCGGCTTGCAGGGGCCCGGCCGCGGTGCCGTCGGCCGTGGTGGGTAGGTCGATCTCCTCAGAACCCGCGCTCGGACCCGGTTTGGTGGCCAGGACGTTGCCCGCCGCATCGGATATCTGCAGCGCCAGGCCTCCGCTCTGGCCGGTTGAGGGCTGGATGACCAGCCGGATGTAGGCGGCCTGCGTCGGGGGATGGAACACGCGGAGGTAGATGTCTCCGGGTGCACCGTAGAGGCTGGCAGCCGGGGTGGAGCCGGGGCCGGCCACTCCGGCTGAGATCTTGGGCGGCAAGGTGTCCGCGGTGGCGAGGGGCGCGGGCAGGAGGCAGGCGAGTGCTCCGATACTGCCGGCAACGATGGCGCAGGAACGCCAGCGGGTTCTCATGTGCGTGTGTCTCGATTCTGCCGGAACGCGGTTGGTGTCGCGTCAGGCGGTGTTCGGTGGGGAAGACGCCGTGCGGGTGCGATGGCCCGGGACCACGGCCGACAGATGCGTGGGTGGTACGGGGCCCTGGTGCCGATGGCTCATGGGGCGATGCCGTCGGCGGGACTGGCCCGGGGGTGTACGGCACGCTGCGTGGTGTCCATCGGTGGGATCTTGGACGAGGCGGGGCTGCGTCCGGATTGCCGGCGTCTGTGGGGAGTTCGTTCGAGCCTGTGCTCTTCGGGAAGGGGGCCCTGCCGGTGGTCGGTTGGTCCACCGGCAGGGCTTTCACTGAGGGGCTGTGCGCTGTCAGGCGATCAGGCCCATGGTGTTCCAGGTGTTGTCCGGCCACATGGTGGAGCCTGCGGCGAGGTGGCCGTTTCCGTCGCCGGTGTAGAGGTGCACGGTTCCGTCGCCCCAGACGGCGACGAGGTCGGTGAGCCCGTCGTGGTTGAAGTCGCCGGGAATGATGCCCTTGACGGTGGTCCAGGTGTTTCCGCCGTACATCTGGGTGCTTTGGGTGAGGTGTGAGTTTCCGTCGCCCGTGTAGAGGTGAAGGCTGCCGTCGGACCACTCGGCGAGCAGGTCGCAGTGCCCGTCGTTGTTGTAGTCGCCGGCCCCCAGGAGCTTCATGGAGCTCCAGGATTTGTCGGGCCAGATGTTCGCGGAGGCACTGCCGATGTTGCCCTTGCCGTCGCCGGGGTAGACGTGCACGGATCCGTCGCCCCAGATGGTGAGAAGGTCGGTGTGCCCGTCGCCGTTGAAGTCGCCCGTGGCGATCTGGACGATGGTGCCCCAGGTGGCGCCGCCGGTGAGTTGTCCGGCGTTGGTGAGGTGGCCGTTGCCGTCGCTGGTGTAGAGGTGGGCGGTTCCGTCGCTCCAGATGGCGACGACGTCGGCGTTGTCGTCCTGTGAGTCGGTGAAGTTGCCAGCTGCCATCAGGCGCATCGTGGCCCAGCTGCTGTCCCAGAGCTGGCCGCCGGAGACCAGCTGTGAGCCTGGCGCGCCGGTGTACAGGTGCAGGCTGCCGTTGGCCCATTGGGCGATGACGTCGGCGTTGGAGTCGTTGTTGAAGTCGTGGCCGTCGTTGATGTGGGCGTAGCTGGTGGGGCCGGGGTTGCCGGCCAGGACGGCCACCTGCTTCGCGTTAAGCGCCTGAGGGTAGGTCTCGACGTCGGAGACGTCGCCGGAGAAGTGGCCGGTGAGAGTGCCGTTGTAGAGGTAGGCGCCCATGGTCAGGGGGCCGATGGCGTTCCACTTGGTGGTGTGGGTGGCCTGGGCCGCGGCGACGTCGTTGAGGTAGAGGGTCATGCGGCCGGTGGAGACTTGGTAGGTGGCAGTCAGGCGTACCCAGGCGCCGACTTGAGCGGGGATCGTGGCCGCATCGGCGGTGTCCTCGGTCGGGCTGTTGGTGTCGGCGGTGGGCATCTCGAAGCGCCACGATTTGGTGGCCGCGTCACTGAAGAGGGCGAAGCCGCTGGTGTGAGTTCCCTTCTGGCCCAGGACATAGCCGCCGAGGGCTGTGGGCTTTACCCAGGCGGAGACGGTGAAGTCGCTGTTGGTGGAGACGGTCTGGCTGGTGGTGGCGAGGCTGCCGGTGCCTTGGAAATTCGCGGCAGGAGAGAAGAGATCACCGGCTGTCCAGTCGGCATCGCCGGAGCCTGTGGCGTTGAGGGCGCCGGAGGAGTCGGTGGCAGTGGTGATGGAGCCGCTCTGGGCGTCGTTGAGCGCCCAGGTGTGGCTAGGAGTGCTGAGGATGTCGGTGTTCTGGCTGAGAGCCGCGGTGCTGGTGGTGGACAGGCTGGTGAAGAGGTTGGCGGTGGTGGTGGCGCTGGTGCCGGTGGTCCACAGGTCGGGGGTGCCGTCGCCGTTGATGTCGGCTGCCTGCAGGGTGAGGTCCTGGCCGGTGTGGAAGCCGGTGGCGATGGGGTAGTCGGTGTAGGTCAGGGTGCCGCCGTAGGGGTCGGCGGCGAGGTTCTCCCACAGGTGGAGCTGGCCGGTGGACTTGTTCCACAGGAACATCGCCGTGCTGCTGCCCCCACCACTGGCGGGCAGCTGCATGGTGGACAGGGTCCAGTTGTTCCAGTCGGCCGTGCCGTCAGGGGTGTTGGCGTTGACGGTGAGCGGGAAGGCGATCCAGGTGCGAATGGTCGCCTGCGCCTGGTAGAGGTTGAGCGCGTAGCCGTTGGTCGCGTTGCCGGAGACGCCGATCAGGTCGGGGTAGGGGCTGCCGCTGTCGGAGGCCGTTCCGGCGTTCGCGAGCTGGACGGGCGTGCTGTCGTCGCCGTAGATGTCCTGAAAGCTGCCAGACGTGATGTTCTTAACGTCTTCGTTGTAGCGAGTGTTCAGGGCCGAGCCGTCGCCGTTCCCGCTGAGGACCGCTCCGGTGCCGGCGTTGCTGCCGCTCGGGTAGTAGACCAGGACGTCCTGGAACCCGCTGTCCGTGAAGGCACCGGTGAACGCGATGGCTCCATCGAAGTCGGACGGCGAGCCATTGGAAGTCAGCCCGCTGCCATTCACACCGATGTCGACCGGTGAAGACACCACATGCCCGCTCGGCGTGGCGTTGCCGGTGGCGGATGCGCCGTTGGCCAGCCACAAGCCGGAGGAGAGCCCGTTCTTGCCGCCGACGGTCAGCAGGTCGGGAATGCTGTCACCGGTCAGGTCGCCGTCGGCCTGCGCGCTCGCAGGGTTGGCGGAGTCGAAGTGGACGGCGGCTGTGTCGCCGTAGTTGGAGCCGGCGGAGAGGCTGGATACCGAAAGGACGTTGGTGTGCCGGGTGGGCGTGACGGTGATGGTCGCGTCACCGGAGGAGTCGGCGGTGACGTTCACCGGGGCGCCACCGTTGAGCTGGTACTCGTAGCTGGAGGGCGTAGTGCCCTTGCCCGGTGGGGCGATGGAGACGCTGAGCGGCTGGCCGACGGTGCTGCTGGTGGGCTGGGCGATGACCGGGGGACCCGTGCGGGTGGGGTCGAAAGAGAAATGGCACGTGGTCGACGTACCGCCGAAGTACTTGAAGTCGCTAACCGCCACGTTCCAGTCGAACTCGGTGACCTTGCCGCCCGCCGCGCCCTCCAGGTCCGCCTTGGGGATGACGTAGACCGCAGTTGAACCGGACTGCCCGGTCAGGGAGTTGGAGTCGGACTGGTCGACGACGGTGCCGCTGCCATGGGTCGTCAGCTTGAAGCTCGTGCCGAGCGTGCCGCCGTCGGAGTCGGAGGTGCCCGCGTAAAGGGTGACGTTGCCGTCACCCACGACCATGTCGTCCTGGCAGGAGGTCGACGGCGAGGTGGTCAGATGGGTGGGGGTGTCGGGCTTGTGGTCGTAGGTCGTCGACACGGTGATGGTGTCGGCGAACTCCTTCCACCCGTACTTGTCCGACTCGTCTCCGGCCTTGAGCCCGAAGGTGAGGTTTCCCGTCTTGCTGTTCGCGGCACTCTGCATGACGTCGCCGATGTCGAAACCGATATTGGCGGCGGGGCAGGACGAACTCCAGCCGTATGCATGGCTCTGCGAGTCGACCTCGCTGATCATGCTGGGCGGGTTGTCCCAGGTGGTGGAGGACGAGATGGTGCCCGTCTTCCACAGCTGCACCGGCTTGGCGGTGCAGGACGGCGACCATTCCTCGGTGAAGTTGAGCTGCGAGGTCAGCACGGTGGAGCCGTAGATCTGGGAGGGCACACCGACCTGCACGAAGGAGCGTGCGGTGAAGACGGGCGAGTCCCAGTCCTGGTCACCCACCCGCAGCAGATCGGACGACTTCCAGTAACTCGAGCCGTGGTAATAGGAGTTGGTTTGCGTCCACGCCTGCAGTTTGCTGCCGGCGGACGGGGCGGTGAAGCTCGGGTCGATGTAGAGCGGGTAAACCGTCTTCGGGCTGGTCAGCAGAGACGCTGAAGGGGTCAGGTCGATGCCCTTGCCTGTGGCCTTCGCCGTGATGGCTGCGTGGTGCGCGGCCTTTCCGGGGCCCTGGACGGAGGAGGCGACGGGCAGGCCGCTGACACGGTCAACGCGCCGTCCGGTGATCGGGTCCTGGACCACAGAAGCGGCCGAGAGTTGGGAGGAGGACGCTGAGTCCCACATCTGCGGTGCGGGAGCGGTGAAGACCGGGTGCCCGGCGCGGTCGGCTGCGGTGATGTTGCCGGCGCGGTCGGAGGAGAGCCCCAGTCCGTCGGCATGGGTGGCCAGGGTGAACTTCTTCAGGGCCGGGTTGGCCGCCGCCTGGGCGTTCTTGACGACCAGAACCTCGGAGAAACCACCCTGTGCGTCCGCAGTGACTTTGAGGTCGACGCCCTTCAGTACCTCACTGTAGGTGGCTGTCGCCCCGGACAGGGCCGGAGCGGGAAGGCGCATGGGCAGGCTGACGGCCAGGCTTCGGCCGTAACTGTCCATGGTGGCCAGGGGCCCCGTACCGCCGCCGGAGAGCGCCAGATCACTGCCGGTGAGAGAGGTTGAGACGCTGCCATCCGCGTCCTTGTGCAGCGTTGGGTCCAGCTTCTTCCATACATCCCCTACCCGCTTGCGCACCGGGGCCAGGGACTGAGTGAGGGTGAGCGTGCCGTTCGGATGCGCCGTCAGAGTGCTGGACTCCGTTGTTGCGGCCGTCGCCCCGACATCCTTGCCTGTCTTGCGCGCCCGAGCCGATGCCTGTTCGGCCGTCAGCCCGAATGACACCGCAGACCCCGCTTTACGGGAACCGTTCGATCCATGCCCGGGCGCCGAGCTGGCCTTGTGGGATGCGGAGCTTGCCGACGGGTGAGCGGCGGCGTATGCGGGCGCGGTAGCCAGTGTGTTGGCAGCTGCGATCAGTGTGATCGCTGCGGCGGGCGCGCTGACGGCGCGACATATCGCCCGTCTTGCACGTGATGAGGACACGAGAGGTAGGACCCTTCTGCGATACCCGGGAGACTTTCCGGACCAAGGGGTCAATGTAAGGGACCTTCACATCCAATGCAGTTCAAGTGATCTACGGCATAGGTTCATTCGGCGTCTAAAATCCGATTTGTCGGCATGCTTTGCGATGCCATTGCCGCTTCTTTCCCCGAATCGTGATCAGCTCGTGAAAATCTCTCATCGATCATTCGCAAAGTGATCATGTTGTGCGTTTGCTGTGAATTGGCGCTTAGCGCATTTTTCTGACGGAAGGTCGTACGGGTGTTCATGCGGGGTGGGGGGCGATTTAGTGGCCGTCTGGGCAGATCCAAGCTGACTGCTTTCCTCGTGGTGGGGGCGTTGTTTGCGTCTGCAGGTACGGCCAGTGCAGACGTTGTGCACTTCAAACACCACACTTCGGCTCCGCATTTGCGGCCCACGCCGTCGGTGAAGGGCGTCAGGTCCGTGCCGACGCGGTTTGCCAAGCCGCGCAACGAGGCCACTCGGCACTACAAGGCCACCGCGACCTCTCTCCCGCAGGCCGCATCGGCGACCGTCGCCGTCACCGGCGCGTCGGCGCGAAGCGGTGTGAAGACGGCCTCGAGTCCGGCTCGGATACCCGTGTCGCTCCACGCGATCGCCCCCAAGCACGGCGCGTACACCGGTCCCGCTTCGGCGGATGTGAAGGTCGCCTCCACTGCCGCGGCGGCGAATGCGGGCGTCAACGGTGTGCTGTTCACCGTTGCCCCTTCAACCACGGGCCAGGGCGAGGCGCGGCTGAGTGTGGACTACTCCGGCTTCGCGCAGGCTTACGGCGGCAACTTCGGCTCCCGGCTGCATCTGGTGAAGCTTCCCGCGTGCGCCCTGACCACGCCGCAGCGTGCCGCATGCCGCACCCAGACCCCGTTGGACTCGAAGAACGACCCGGCAGCCAAGTCGCTCTCGGCATCCCTGAAGCTGAGCGGCCCAGCCAGTTCGAAGACCCAGGCAGGTGCGAAGACGGCCGCCGGATCGAGTGCATCGCGTTCGGCGAGCGGGAAGAGCGCGGCTACGTCGGCAACTCTTGCCACTCCGTCTGCGATGGTGCTGGCGGCTGTGTCCGGCTCGGACGATGGGGACGGTGGTGGGTCGTCGGGTACGTACGCGGCGACCACGTTGAGGCCGTCCGGGTCCTGGTCGGGGGGTGGTTCGTCCGGCTCGTTCACCTACTCCTACCCGATGAGCGTGCCCTCGTCGGCTTCCTCGCTGACGCCTGATCTCTCTCTCGGTTACGACTCTGGGTCGGTGGACGGCCAGACGGCCGCGACCCAGGCCCAGTCTTCCTGGGTCGGGGACGGGTGGGGCACGCCGCAGTCGTACATCGAGCAGTCCTTCGTCTCCTGTTCGGACAGTCCCGAGGGCACCGCTTCGCCGGTTTCCACCTCGGACGAGTGCTACGACGGCCCGGTTCTGACGCTGTCGCTCGGCGGGTCGACGACGTCGCTGGTGTGGGACTCCTCGAAGAGTGTGTGGAAGCCGCAGAACGATGACGGTGCGGTGGTCAAGCACGTCACCAGCTCCAACAACGGCTCCGGCACCTACAACACCGACTACTGGACGGTGACCGACCGTAACGGGAAGGTGTACTTCTTCGGCCGCAACGAGCTGCCGGGCTGGTCGTCGGGCAAGGCCACCACCAACTCGGTCGACTCGATGCCGGTGTACTCGGCCCACTCCGGTGACCCGTGCTACAGCTCCTCCGGGTTCACCTCCTCGGTGTGCGCCATGGCCTACCGCTGGAACCTCGACTACGTCACCGACGTGCACGGTGACGCGATGTCCTACTACTACAAGCAGGACACGAACTACTACGGCGAGGACAACGGCGCCCACAACGTGTCCTACGTGCGGGACTCGCACCTGGACCACATCGACTACGGCTACACCGACGGCGGCGCCTACGGCACCGTGCCCGACAAGGTCCTGTTCGCGACCGGTGACAGGTGCGTGTCCGGCACCTGCTCGCCACTGAGCTCGTCCACCAAGGCGAACTGGCCTGACGTGCCCTATGACCTGGTGTGTGCGTCCGGCGCGACGTGCGCTTCCCACAGTCCGTCGTTCTTCTCCACGGTCCGGCTGACCTCTGTCACCACCGAGCAGTACGCGGCCTCCTCCTCCGCGTATGCGAAGGTGGACTCCTGGGCGCTGACGCAGACCATGCCGACGTCCGGTGACGGGGATGCGACGCTGTGGCTGTCCGGCATCGTTCGCACCGGTCAGGACACCGGCGCAGGCGGGGACACGTCTTCCAAGAGTCTTCCGAGTGTGTCGTTCGGGGCGGTGGATCTGCAGAACCGTGTGGACACGGTGACGGACGGTCTGCCGCCGCTGTACCGGTTTCGTATCTCCTCGATCACCACGGAGACCGGTTCGGTGATCGGCGTGCAGTACGGCCAGACCGCCGCGTGCTCGGCGCCCGTGACCATCACGCCGTCGTCCAACACGTCCTCCTGTTATCCGGTGTACTGGACACCGGCGGGCTACAGCGCGCAGATCCTGGACTGGTTCAACAAGTACACGGTTAGCAAGGTCACGCAGACCGACCCGACCGGCGGTGCCGTGGCGATGGCCACCTCCTACACGTATGCCAAGCCGGCCTGGCACTACGACGACAACGAGGTCGTCAAGAAGAAGTACCGCACCTATGGACAGTGGCGCGGATACGGTGACGTCAAGACCCTGAAGGGTGACGGCGTCAATGACAAGCAGAACCTGGACGAGACCACGTACTACCAGGGCATGTCGGATGACAACAACACCACCGCGGTGCAGCTGACCGATTCCCAGGGCGGCAGTCACGAGGACCTGGACCAGCTGAGCGGGAATGCTCTGGAGTCCACCTCCTACCTCGGCAACGGCGGTCCGGTGGACCACTCCACCATCAGCTCGTACTGGGTGTCCCCGGCCACTGCCACGCGTTCGCGTTCGGGCCTGCCTGATCTGACGGCGAACATGGTGGAGCCGGTGGAGTCGTGGTCGCGGCAGGCGCTGACCGACGGCGGGACCACCACGTGGCGGATCAACGAGACCGACACCGCCTACGACGCCACCACCACGGACACCAACTTCGGCCTTCAGACCGTCCAGTACACGCACACCGTGCCAGCGGATGCGGCCTACAACCGGTGCACCACCACCAGCTACGCCCCGGCCAACACCAGCGCGAACCTCATCGGGCTGGCGGCGAGTGCCGAGACGGACTCGGTGGCGTGCGGCGGGTTCAGTGAGGGCAGCACCAGCAGCGTGCCCGGCTCGGTGAACACGCTGACCGCCCCACTGACGGTGACCCGCCCGGACCAGGTGGTGTCCGCCACCCGTACGTTCTACGACGACAAGACCATGGCCACGACCTGGCCGCAGACCGCCTCCCCGACGTTCCCGCAGACCAGCGCCCCGACCAAGGGCGACCCGGCTGTCGTCCAGAAGGCGTCGGGGTACTCCGGTGGTGCGTTCACCTGGCAGACCAGTGCGGCGCAGGTGTTTGACTCCCGTGGCCGGGTGACCACCGCGTACGACGCGAACGGAAAGGCGACCACCACCGCCTACACCGACGACGCCTACGGCTCGACGACCGGCACCACCGTCACCAACGCCCTGAACCAGGCGACCACCACGACCCTGGACCCTGCTCGCGGCCTGACGCTGACCGCCAAGGACCCCAACGGGGTGGTCACCACCTCGCAGTACGACACCCTGGGCCGGCTCACCGGCGTGTGGCTGAACTCCCGCGCCACAACCAGTTCGGCGAACTACACCTACGCCTACACGGTGTCCAACACAGGTGTCACGGCTGTCACGACGAACAAGCTGAACGACGAATCCGGCTACCAGACCTCCACCACCCTCTACGACGCGCTGCTGCGGGTGCGGCAGACCCAGACCCCGACCCCGCAGGGCGGCAGGCTGGTCGCCGACACCTTCTACGACTCACGGGGCTGGAAGTCGGCGACCTACAACGGGTGGTGGGACTCGGCCACCACCCCGAACACCACCCTGGTTTCCGCCGCCGACCTCAAGGATGAGGTCCCCGACCAGGACTACTTCACCTACGACGGTCTGGGCCGCCCGGTGATCGACCAGTCGGAGAAGGACAATGTGGAGGTCTCCCGGACCACCACCGTCTACAACGGCGACCGCACCACCGTCATCCCCCCGACCGGCGGCGTGACCAAGGCGACCGTCACCGACCCCCTCGGCCGCACCTCCGAACTCGACGAATACACGAGCGCGCCCACGCTGACGACGCCGTCGAACACGTTCACCGGCCTCTGGTACGTCAAGGGCGGCACCACTCAGCCCACCGCCTACGGTTTCGACGGCCACGGCAACCAGAACACCGTCACCGCCGGCGGCAGCACCTGGAGCAGCACCTACGACCTGCTGGGCCACGTCACCGCGAAAAGCGACCCGGACGCCGGCAAGTCCAGCATGCTGTACGACAACAACGGCAACGTCACCCAGTCCACCGACTCCCGCAACAAGACGATCAGCTTCACCTACGACGCCCTCAACCGGAAGACGGGCGAATACGATGCCGCCGCCACGGCACAGTCCTCGTCGAACGAACTCGCCTCCTGGGTGTACGACAACTCCGACAACGCCGTCTCCGGCATGACCTACCCCATCGGCCATCTCACCAACGAGACCGCCTACTGGAGCGGCGCCGCCTACAACACCAAGTCCAAGGGCTTCAACGTCTTCGGCGAATCACTGGGCCAGACAGTCACCATCCCCTCCAGCGAGGGCACACTCGGCACCAGCTACACCTTCACCCACACCTACACCACCACGACCGGCCTGCCGTTCCGTGACGTGTACCCCTCCGCTGGCGGTCTGTCTAGCGAACTCGTCTCCCACACGTACTCCGGTGCCCTCGACCTCCCCGATGGCCTGGGCAGTACGTCCGGCTACGCACAAACCACGGCCTACGACGCCTACGGCCGGGTCCAGCAGGAGACCATCGGCATGGGCTCCAACGAGGCGTACATCACCAACACCTACGACCCCCACACCAGCAACCTCACCGACCAGCTCGTGACACGGTCCACGGCCACCCCCACCAACGTCGACGAACAGGCCTACACCTACGACCCGGCCGGCAACATCACCAAGCAGACCTCCACCCGGCTCGGCTCCACCACCTCCACCGAAACCCAGTGCTACCAGTACGACAAACTCGACCGGCTCACCCAGGCCTGGACCGCCACCGACTCCTGCACCGCCACCCCCACCACCAGCGCCCACTCCACCATCGGTGACACCCTCGACGCGAAGGGCACCTACTGGACCCAGTGGAGCCTTGACGCGCTCGGCAACCGCCAGAGCGTGACCGACCACTCCACCACCGGCGGCACCGACACCACCACCAGCTACGGCTACGACGAGAACAACAAGAACCAGCCCCACACGCTGACCTCCACCAGCACCACCGGCGGCAGCACCTCGTCCACGAGTGCCACCTACGACAGCACCGGCAACACGATCACCCGCACCACCCCCGCCGACGGCACCCAGAGCCTGAACTGGAACGACGCCGGCCAGCTGACCGCCATCACCGGCGGCAGCAAGGGCGACAGCAAATACCTCTACGACGCCGACGGCAACCTCCTCCTCCAGAAGAGCCCCTCCAGCACCACCCTCTACCTGCCCGGCGAACAGCTCACCCTCAGCACCACCAGCGCTACCGTCAACAGCGTCCGCTACTACCCCCTCCCCGGCGGCGGCACCGCCGAACGCACCGCCTCCACCGCCAGCGGCTCCACCAGCACCTACACCTTCGACATCCCCGACCAACACGGCACCAACGGCATCGCCCTCGACTCCACCGCACAGACCCCCACCTGGCGCGAGTTCACCCCCTACGGCGCACCCCGCGGCACCACCGTCACCTGGACCGATACCCGCGGCTTCCTCAATGCCGCCACAGAGGCCAGCACGGGCCTGACGATCGTCGGCGCCCGCCAATACGACCCCACCACCGCACGCTTCATCAGCCTCGACCCCCTCTTCGAAGCCACCAGCCCCCAGGAACTCAACGGCTACAGCTACGCCGGCAACAACCCCATCAACCAGAGCGACCCGTCAGGCCTCAGGCCCGACAACTGCGCCCACTACTCGAACTGCACGGCCAACGGCGGCACCATCGATGAAGTCCACGAAAGCATCCCCAGCGAGGACCAATGTGAAGGCGACTGTATGCCGTGGACGGACTACGGCTGGCAGCCCTCCGACTACGGCAGCCAACGCGGCAGCTACTGGCCCGGCGATGTAGCCCCCCGGATTCCTGACGACCACCTCTCCGACCCCATCCCCAAGCCACAGGCACCCCACGACAAGGGTCACTCCTGGTGGCACAGCACCATGGACTTCCTCGGAGACGCAGGAAAGTTCGTCTACCACGCGTCAGGCGCCTCCGACGTCGTCGACTGCATAGGAGACCCGACCTGGGGAGGCTGCACCAAGGCAGCCGGCATAGTCCTCCTCACCGTCGCCACGGGCGGCGAAGACGAAGTCGAACTCCTCGGAGCCCGCGCACTCGAAGACGGCGCCGAGAACGGAGCAACCGACCTGGCCACCGGAGGCGAAGACCTCCTCAGCGAGGGCTGCAAACTCAGCTTCAGCCCCGCCACCCGCGTGCTGATGTCACAGGGTAAGACCAAACCCATCGCCAAGATCAAACCCGGCGACAAGGTCGAAGCCGGTGACCCGAACACCGGCAAACACCAAGGCCCCCGAACCGTCCAGCACCTGTGGATCAACCACGACAACGACCTGGTCGACGTCACCGTTCAAACCGGCCCCCACCACACCGACGTCCTCCACACCACCTCCAAGCACCCCTTCTGGGACGACACCACCCACACCTGGATACGCGCCGGACACCTCAAGCCCGGCCACAACCTCGAAACCGCCACCAACCACCACGCCCGAATCCTCACCATCCGCATTCGCCCCGGCGCCGCGGACATGTACAACCTCACCGTCCAGCAACTCCACACGTACTATGTGCTCGCGGGAGCGACGCCGGTCCTCGTGCATAATTGCCCGTCCGGTGCAGACGGTGCATCCGCTTCGAATACCATCCGTATGCGCCACTATACAAATTCGAAGGGTGCAAGCGGAATTTCCGAGAGCGGAGTAATCAAGGCTAGTGATCAGAATAAGGTTTTTCTGATGCCGGCCAAGGGGAAGCCGATGAGCCCAAGGGATGCGGAAAGCACTCTGGGCATCGGTCGAGGTCGAGGAAACAAGGTGCTCGAGTTTGATGTTCCGGCGGATCGAGTGGCGTCGCGATACAATGCCAAGTACGGATTTACGGAATGGGTAGCAGAGGGCGACCTTGAGGTTTCAAATGTCACTGTGAGGCGATGATGGAAGCTCCCTCGGTGAAAATTCCATTGGCCGATGCGATCGAAGCGGCTAAGGATCTAAATGAATACGTGGTCTGTTTTGACAGAATTTTCTCGCGACTGGGCACTGGCGAGTACCGTCCGGAAATCCTGGCTGACTACATGGCTGACCGGCAAGTGATGCAGCGACTTGCGCGGCTGCGCGAGAAGGTTTTCGACGCACTCGAGGTCGCCATTGGAATAGATGAGGCAGAGAGGGTCGCCGAGGAGGCATACTTCTACGAAGACCCAGCCTGAGCGCGGATTATCCCACGCGTCGTAAACGGCCCGTCGGATGCCCGGCGGGCCGTTTCTGCTCCTGCGAGGGACGTCCGACCGATAATGCGGGATAGCCTACATCTCTGTCAGTAGCCGTGCGGCAGAATCCGTGGGCCCCCAAAGCCTATAGAGGCAGCTGACCTCAAAAGAGGCGGGTAGAGTGGGGCCGCTAGGCACACGTACTATGTACTCGCTGGTAGCACGCCGGTCCTCGTCCATAATGTCGATGAAGGCAGGCTCTGCGATGTGACGCTTGGCCCTTCACTAAGTGGGCAGACTGCGGACGAAGTTTCGGCGCAGCACGGTGATAAGGTTCTCCCGCATGAGCAGAGGATGATCAACGATTTGGTGATCAAAACGGTTGCGCTGCTTGTGGGACGCGCAAGTTCTTGGCCCTTCCTCACATGGATCGGCGCGCTCCTGGCGTGGGTTCCATATCCTTTCGCCGTGATGTCTTCCATGGGGCGGAGCAATTACAGGGACATCTGGTTTTTTGGGTCTGTCCTCCTGCTTGTTACCTGTCTCTTGAGGAGGATCGGAACGAGTCGGATAGTTTTGCTGCCGGATTTTCTCGTCGTGGAGAATCTGGTGGGGTCGACTCGGATCCCTCGCTCGGCCGTGAGGAAGGCGGAAGTGAGCCCTTCGGGCGGTGTGCGAATATCGCTCGTCCAAGGCGCTTCGGTCTCTGCGTTCGCGTTCGGCGGATCCCTGGTTGACAGGTACTTTAAGGCATCCGAGAAAGCAGTGGATGATATCCGGAGTCGTCTGCCCAGGACTCCGACTTCACCAGGTAAAGCGCCGCCTGCAGAAAGGCGGATGGTACGAACGTCCCACTTTTCCGATATTGCATTCGGAATGGCGCCCCGGTTTTTCTGTTCCGTGCGCTGAACTCCGAACTCCTCGTCTCGAGGTCCGGGAACGAGCTCAACGCTCTGCTGTCGTGGCTGACTGTCGTCGGCCGAGACTCAGACCCAAGACCGAGCTTCCGCCCAAGATTCTTCCCAGCGAACTGGCCGTGCCATTTGCGCGCCAGATCGTGCGGGGAACTACGGGGAACGGCGGGGACCGAGCACAGGTACCGCCAGGGCTCCAATACCTCGCCGCAGGTCAGCGCAGCAACTGCAGCCAGAAAACCCAAGCTGAGAGCTCCCGCCCTCGCTGAGACCGTCTGTTCCTGGGTACCGTCGTGCTCGTGTGTCCGGTGCGCGTTGGGTTGGTCACCCGAGGCTCGCACTGGTTGATTGCGCGCTACTAGGGGAGCTGGTACGGGCATGGCGGTTGACGCTGCTCGATCGGAAGAGGGGTTCACGTCGGCCAGGGCTACGCGGGTGATGAGTGCCGCGTGCCGGGCTGCGGGACTCGATGACAGAGGCGCTGAGCTGATCCGGCTGGGAGAAAACGCGCTGTTCCGACTGGCCACGGCGCCGGTGATCATTCGAGTGGCTCGGGGCGAACCGTGGTTGCCGAAGGCTCGTGTCGAGGTTGCCGTTGCCAGGTGGCTAGCCGCAGAGGGGTTCCCGGCGTCCCGACTCGTTGACGGCCTGGAACAGCCCTTTCTGATCGACGGCCACCCGGTGACGTTCTGGCGTCTCATTGTGGAGGGCGACCGTAAGGCTACGTACGGTGAACTGGGCGGCATCCTGAGGGACCTGCACTCCATGACGGTGCCCGCAGGTCTTGAGCTGCCTGCGTTCGATCCGTTCGACAAGCAAGAGCTGAGGATCAGTAAGGCATCGATCCCAGACGATGACCGGGTGTTCCTCCGCAAGCGGTGGCAGGAGCTGCGCGGTCAGTTCGAGGAGTTGAGGTTCGAGACTCCGAAGGGGCCGGTGCACGGTGATGCTCACGTGCAGAACCTCATGGTGAACGATCGGGATGAGGTGCTCCTGATCGACTTCGAGGCCTTCTGCTTCGATCACCCGGAGTGGGACCTGATGGTCACGGCGGTCGAGCATCACAGCCTTGGGTGGCAGACCGATGAGCAGTATGCGGACTTCGTGCGGTCGTATGGGCGGGACCTGTACGACTGGCACGGCTACGACACGCTCCGCCGGCTCCAAGAGTTCGGCATGACGACGTGGCTCATGCAGAACGTGCAAGAGAGCGAGGAGACGGCAACCGAGTACCGTCGGCGCATCGCTGGCTTGCGCAACGACGATGCACCGCGGGATTGGCGTCCCTGGTAGCCGCTACTCGTCCTCGTCCTCGTCCTCGTCCTCGTCGTCCAAGCGGGCGAGAGCTTCGCTCAGCTGCTCGTTGAAGGCGACGACGGCGGGGTGAGTGGCGTGCGAGCTCACCTCGGCTTGGAAGTCGGTGACGTAGCGCTGGAAGCGGGAGGACTGGAGGGAATCGCCGCCGTCTACGGCAAGGTTCGCGGTGGTGATGGCGGCTTCCAGCTCGCCGTTCAGTAGCTGGCTCTGAGCGAGCACCATCCGGCAGAAGCCCAATGTGCGGGCGTACTGCGGATCGGTACTGTCGACGGCCCGCTGTGCGTGCTCGACGGCTTCCCGTCGCATCTTCAGGTCCCGGAAGCAGTGGCAGAACTCGCCCAAGAGTTCTGCGTCGTCGAAGTAGCTCAACCATGCCGGGTCATCGGCGCTTTCGGCCCGCTCGAAGTGTCGTTCTGCTTGGTTCATCGCCTCGGCTGCTCTGGCCCGGTCGCCGGCGTTGGAGAGTGCGCGGGCCTCCATCGCCCAGTAGTTCGCCATGGCTCGTGGGGTGGCTCGGCCTTTGGCACCCTCAACGGCTGCGCGGGCAAGCTGGATGGCTTGAGTGTGCTTGCCCAGGTAGTTGGCCTGGTGACTGAGGTTGCCCAGGATGCGCGCCCCGAACATCCGGTCGTCGATGACCTTGGACAGCCGTAGTGTGGACGTGAGGTAGCGGTGGGCAAGTCGGTGGTTACCGACGTCGTATGCGGTCCACGCGAGCAACTGGGAGACCTCGGCGGCGGCCCCGTAGAGCGCTGTGCCGACCTTTTCGCTGTAGCTGGCGTTCAGCAGGGGAAGGACCTCGTGACGGAAGTAGTGGCGTAATGCCTTGTGGCCGTGGCCTCCGCCGTACTTGAAGTCGAGCTGCATGAACATGGAGGCGGCATCCCGGATCGCGCGTACGTCGCGCATGCCGACTCGTTGATGTGCGGGCCTGTCGGCCTGGACCCCGTCGGGCCGGTCGATCATCCATGACAGGACGGCTGAGCTTAGGTCGGCCTCCGCAATGATCAATCGGTCCGAGACGGGCGTGTCGGCATGCTCCTGAGCAAGGCCGTCAAGCACCGCCAGAACGTCGGGGACCGTGCTCGGGTACCCGATCGGCTCGGGGGCGGTCGGCTGAGCGTGGTCGAAGAAACCGAGGTCGCCCGGTGCGATGTGGCGGCCCAGCTTGGCACTGAGAACGTCGGCCATGATCGCTGCCGTCTCCGGTTTGATGCCGACGCCGTCTCGCCAGCGCTGCACAGCGATGTGTGTAGTGCCGAGACTGATGCCTCGCTGGGCGGCAGCGTCCTTGATCCGCTTGGCCAGCCCCTTGTTGGAGACCTTCGCTTCGTCCATGACTGCGATCAACTGAGCGTTCGGTTCTCGGCTCATGCTCCCCTGCCAACCCGAGAATTACGGCGAGTACTCATGGTGTCACAGCAGTGTCGCGTGGGGGGTTCATTGGTGAACCCCCTTCGCGTTTGCCGGTGTTCACGTGAACCCCTCAATGAACGCTCCCGGCCAAACCTGCCGCGCCGTTCACTGGTCACCACAGTTCGGCGAGCCATGGGGCTCGCCAGTGCACGGGAGGGAACGCGGTGGAAGCGCGGCAGAGCAAACACACAGCGAACGCCCCGACGGTGGGCGCTCCGCACCGCTCGTGGCATGACCCCTCTGGCGGCCACTTCCGGGCGTTGACGGTCTACGCAGAGGACCCGGACTGCGTGAAGGCCGCGCGGGACATAGTCGGCTCCTACCTCAAGACCTGGAGCCTGGCGTACGTGGTCGATGACGCGAAGCTCGTCGTATCGGAACTGGCTGGCAACGTCGTCCACCACGCCGTTCCGGATGAATACCTATCGATGCCCGGCGCGAAGAGGCGCATCGACGTCTGGCTGATCAACTGGCCGGGGTTGCTGGGGATCGGTGTTTTCGACGAGGACTCGAATCCTCCCGACCTCCCGGCGGGTGAGCTTCTCTCGCCGGATCTGGCTGGCGACTTCGTTGAAGCGCTCGTACCGGCTCGAGGACGGGGGCTGATGATCGTTCAGCGCCTAGCTGATGCGGTGTGGTGGTCCCCGGGGCTCAAGGGTGCTGGCAAGTCAGTGTGGTGCCGGTTTGACCTTGATCGCGTCTGGGCCGACTGGTTCGAGTCGTCGGCCTGATAGGCGCCGGGTCGCCACCCGTGCTCTGTTCCCTCGCGATCGGGAGCGGGGCGGCGGCCCGGTCACTGGCCGGAGCCTGACCAGTCCGGCCGAAGGGGCGCGGTCTCTCGGACGGCCCGGGGGCTCCCCTCCCGAGCGGGAGTCCGCGCTTCACATCCCCATATAGGCCGGGCCACCCCGTCAGCCCTGGAAAGCGAAGGGTGGCCCGGCTGGGAACACGGCGGTTCCCGGTGCCTGATGGTACCGGGGCCGCCGTGCTGCGTTTTGGCCCTGGTCCAAGGAAGTTGATGATCCGTTACCTAGATCAGGGCAGAGGTGGGCAAGGTGACTGGCTCGGGTGAGGGCTGGCTGAACGATGGTCTCGATCTGCCGGGGGCGGACTCCGGTCTCTGGGTGTCCGGGGTGGACTACATCTCCGGTTGGCGTGAGGCGCGTGAGGCTGCCGACCGGCTGAACCGCGCACTTCTGGACGCGGGCTTGGAGCTGTCCGCTGTGCGGGCCGTCGCGACCACGAACGAGGACGGGCGCGGGGTGGTGCGGCTGACGGGCTGGCCGGCCGTCGTGGAGCGGCTCGCTGAGCTCTTGGAGGCACGCGCAGACAGTGACGGCGGTGCAGCGTGAGAGGTGCTTCTGCTGGTGAAGTCTGCGTGAGGTCGGCGACTCCCCTGCTTGATGCCTCGGCCACAGACAGTCAGCCACGACGATGCCGTGTGGCGAACGAGGTGGCACGCGTGTGTCTCGCTCAGCCACCCACCGGCAGCAACCACGCTTCCGTGTTCTTGATCGTTGCGGCCGGTACGGCTCGACATTTGGCGCCGATGGTTGGTCGACGCCTCGACTCCTTTCGTGCTGCGGGCGGGGGTGCCGGGCGTCCGGACGGGACCGGCGGTCACGCCGCACGCCCGGCCGGGGCGGCCGGGCGTCCCGGCGCGCCGCAGGCGCGCCCTTGAGGAAGTGAAGACTGTTTCGACCGATGCCTATTGCTGCTCAGGCGCGGGAGCGTCGCGCGGGCTGCTTGTCGGCGGTGATCCGGTAGGCGAGTTCGGCACGGTCCGCGCCGACGCGGAGTTCTTCGAGGAGCAGGGGGCGGCCGTCGCTGCCGTGCGCGGTGCGGGTGACGTGCAGGACCGGGGTCGCGTCCGGGAGCTGAAGTGTGGTGCGCTCGTCGGGCAGGGGCATGTGCGCGCGTACCGTCTCGGTCCACGACAGGCTGTGTCCGGCCTGGGCGAGTGCCTGGTAGATCGCTGCCGGGGGCGTGCTCGGTTCCTTGCTGAGGAGCGGGAGGGCTTCGGCGACTTCGAACGGGATCAGCGTGCGGTGCATGGCGCGTGTCCCGGTGCTCGGGTTGGTGAGCAGCCGGTCGCAGCCGAACAGGGCTTCTTCCTCGGCGAGCTTGAGGAGTCGGCCGGTGTCCTTGGTGGTGCGGGTGCGGTAGGTGCTCGGCTCCTCCGGCTCCTGCCAGGCGTCGCCGTTGGGCATCTCGAATTCGCCCTTAGTAGTGCGGGTGATGCGGCGTTCGATGGTGAGGACGGGCTGTCCGCTGGAGCGCACGAAGCTGCCTTTGCCGTGGCGGACGTCGATGAGCCCTTCGGCGCGCAGGGCCGCGATGGCGTTGCGGACGGTCGGTCGCGAGACGCCGTATCGGGTCATGAGCCGGGCTTCCGATGGCAGCAGGCTGTCGGGGGCGAACTCGCCGGACAGGATCGCTTCTCGGAGCGCTGCGGCTACCTGCTGGTAGAGGGCGCCGGGGCGCTGGATCTCCGACATCTCGGCATCTCCGGGTTCGGGTCGTAGTCACGTCGCACGCGCGACATCACTCGTCAGCATAAGTACTTGCACTCGTTCCGTACAGAGCTCCATAGTCGTAACTCGTAAGGACAAGTGACGTCAGAATGTCTCTGGCGTCGTGACCGGCCAAGGAGGCCAAAGCAATGCAGTCCATTCCCGTGGACACGACGCGGCTGGGCGTACTGCGTGCGCCATCGCACCCGAAGCGAAGATCACCAACTTCGAGACGCAGGAGGTGAAGAGGGACCGGGACGGCAACCCGGTATGGACCGTGGCCGTCACCGTGCGGCAGGACGGCCGGCGGATCTCCGTCATCGAGATCGCCGTGAGCGGACAGCCCACGGGCATCGAGGAAGGCCAGATCGTCAAGGTCACCGGCCTGATGGCGTTCACGTGGTCGATGGGCGACCGCCACGGCGTCAGCTTCCGCGCCGACGCGATCACGCCCGTGCACGGCGGCACCCCGAACTCGGCACGCGCCAAGGGCGGTGACGCGTGATGCACGCGATCCTGCTCGCGCTCAGCCTGGCCGTACTGGCCTGGATGCTCGTGATCGGGGACCTGGTGCGCAGGCACCGCCCGGCCTGGCACTGGTACCTGATCGGCTACCCGGCAACCGCCTTCCGGGTCATGATGACCTGGCGCAAGGTGGCCATCCTTAACGACCTTGCCATCTCCCGTCGCCCGCCGCGCGGGCTGCTCGGCGACCTGGTCGTCAAGGGCGACCCGCTACGGCCGGTGGCCCCGCGGACCTCGCTACCCAGGGCGACCCGTATGGGCTTGACCGTCACGGTGCGGCTGCACGCGGGCCAGACCCCGGCGACGTACATGAAGGCAGCGGATGCGCTGGTACACGCGTGGAAAGTCCACGCCGTCCGCGTCACCTCTCCCAAGCGCGGACTCATGCTGCTGACCGCGACGGCCACGGATCCGCTGGAGCGGCCCGGCTTAGCCTCGGCCCCCGCCGAGTTGTTGTCGGCGCTGATCGGGGTGCTGGAGAGCGGCGGCGCCTGGGTGATGAACCTGCGGCTCGTGCCGCACTGGCTGATCGTCGGGGCCACCCGCTCCGGCAAGTCCACCTTGCTTGCCCGGCTGATCACCCAACTCGCACAGCAACCCGTCGCCCTGGTTGGCATCGACTGCAAGGGCGGCATGGAATTGGGCCTGTTCGCCGATCGGCTGAGCGCGCTGGCGACCTGCCGCAGGGAAGCGGTCGCCGTGCTCTCCGCGCTCGTGGTCGACATGCAGGACCGCATGGACGCCTGTCGGTCGGCCGGTGTCCGTTCGATCTGGGAACTGCCCGACAAGCTCCGCCCGGATCCCGTCGTCGTGATCGTGGACGAAATCGCGGAGCTCTACCTGTCCGATGGCACCCGTGAGAGCAAGGCGGAAGCTGAGCAGTGTTCCACGCTCCTGCTCCGCCTGGCGCAACTCGGGGCGGCGCTCGGTATCCATCTGGTGGTGGCCGGCCAGCGGGTCGGCTCCGATCTCGGGCCCGGCGTCACCGCCCTGCGGGCGCAACTCGGCGGCCGGATCTGCCACCGGGTCAACGACCCCGCCACAGCCGAAATGACGCTCGGCGACATGAACAAGGACGCCGTGGCCGTCGCCCAGTCGATCACTGCCCAGGAACGCGGCGTGGCCGTCTGCACCGGCCCGGACGGTGGATGGAGCCGCGCCCGCTCCCACCTCACCCCCACAGATGAAGCCGTCGCCACGGCCCGCAAGCACGCCGCCCTGACCCCGCCACTGCCCGTCATCGACCGTGCTCTGGCGGCGCTGGAAGGAGACGTCAAGTGATCAGTTCAGGTACAGCTGTCTCGCTCGTCGTGCTCTTCGGCATCATCACCTTCCTCCTCGTCCGCTCCCGCGACGTGCGCGCCTGGGAAGCCGTCTGTATCGCCCTGTTCGGCATGTACCTGGGCGAGACACCCGCCAGCCTCGCGATCAACGGCTTCGTCACCTGGTTCCTCACCGGCTTCAACCACTTCTGACCAGGAAGGACACCACGTCATGCCGATGCCTCGCGTGAGGTGCCCCCACTGCAAGGGCGACGGAGCCCGCCGGACCTGGACCGGACGACTGCGGCGCTGCCGCGTCTGCCGAGGGACCGGAACCATCCGCTGAACCCCCACCCCACCAACCCCACCAGGGAGTGATCCACATGGCCAACGGCGCACCACCCACCACCATCCGTGCCGCTTCGGCGGCCCACCCCGGAAGGTCACCACCATCACCCCGTACACCGAGTACACCCCGTCCGACAGGCGCGCCGCCCTCAACCGCGCGGCGCGCCTGCGCCAGCTCCCCGAAGCAGACCGCGACGCCATCCGCCTCGCCCAAGACCCCGCCTTTCCCCGCCTGCTGGAGCAGATCACCGCCACCGGCGGCTGCGCCCACCCCGTCCACCTCACCGGCTCCACCACCACCCTGGATGGCGCAACCGGCGAGATCCTTCACCGGTACGACACCCGCACCGAACCCGGCGAACGCCTCCTCGTCCGCTGCCGCAACCGCCGCGCAACCGTCTGCCCGGCCTGCTCCCGCCTCCACGCCGGAGACACCTACCAGCTCATCCGCGCGGGCCTCCTGGGTGGCAAGGACGTCCCGCCGACGGTCCGCCATCGCCCCCGGCTCTTCGTCACCCTGACCGCTCCGTCCTTCGGGCCAGTCCACCGTGCCGGAGAGCTGTGCCGACCGCGTCGCAACGGCGGCCGGTGTGAGCATGGTCGGCCGCTTGGCTGCGGCTCCGTGCACGCGCCGGATGCCCCGATCGTCGGCCAACCGCTGTGCGCCGACTGCTACGACTACACCGGCCACGTGCTGTGGCACGCGCACGCGTCCAAGCTGTGGGACCGGTTCGTTATCGACATTCGGCGGCGCCTGGCCTTCTCGGTGGGCCTCGTGCAATCCCGGTTCGCGGCGCACGCTCGGCTATCTTTCGCCCGCATCGCCGAGTATCAAAAGCGGGCGGCCGTCCATGTGCACGCCGTAGTCCGCCTCGATGGCCCGAACGGACCCGACGACGAACCTCCCGCTTGGGGCACCACAGACCGGCTCATCGACGCAGTGCACGCATCCGCCGGGCGGGTCCTGGTCCGCACGCCGTACAGCCTGGCCGTGGGTGAACTCAGCCTACGCTGGGGTGCCCAGGTCGATGCCCGGCCCCTGCACGCCAATGGCGACGGACCCGACGATGACGCCGTCGCTGCGTACGTGGCCAAGTACGTCACGAAAGGTGCGAGCGAGACGGGCGCCGGCCTCGACTACAGACTCACGGCCTGGGATGACATCGACAGAGCGTCCGCCAGCGAACATGTCCGCACACTCCTGCGTACCTGCTGGCGCCTCGGCGGCCTCCTTGAGTTCGAGCCGCTGCACCTGCGCACATGGGCTCATACGCTCGGCTACCGGGGCCACATCCTGACCAAGTCCCGTGCCTACTCGACGACGTACGCAGCACTCCGCGCCGAACGCGCCCACCACATGGGCCACGACGACATCCCCGACGCGGTCACCGAACGGCAATGGCGCTACATCGGCTCCGGCCACACCCCCGGCGCAGCACTCATCGCCGCTGGAATCGCCTGTGACATAGCCATTCTTCGCGAGATCGTTCGAGAAGAAATGGACCGGTGCGGGGGCGAACTCCTATGAATCCTCGTGAGGAAGAGCGGGCCCGGTGGGTAAAGAGACAGGCGGTCAAATTCCCAACCCGCTTGGGGCCGAAGAGCGCAGAGCGCCTTGCCCGGCTCCGCGGTCCCAGAACGGAACGCTAGTCCCACAAGGGGGCGGGCTCGATCTCGATTCGGTCTAGGTCGAGCCCTCTCCCCATTTTCCTTGCCGGATGTATTATTACCGCCGAGAACAGAAAGCGGTAAATGGCGTTCATGCGTGCGTAGTTCTCTTTCATCTCAAGCTCTGCCCACGCTTTACGGGCGTCAGGTCCCGCGATTCCCTCCAGCAAGGCCACGGGTCGTTGCACGGTCCGGCGCTGACGCTCTTTCATCCGGTCTTCGATTGCCCGGCGCATCTTCCGGTATTCAGGGGTCGGGATCTCCTTGGCAAGCCACATCTCGTTCAGTTCCTGAAGCTGCCGGGCGTCGTCCTCGTCAGCCTTGACATCAGCTTGCGGCCGGGAAGTGGTGGCAGCCTGGTGCCCGTTGACATCCAGCTTTTCCAGGACTTCAAGTGCGACGTCCTTAACCGCCGCCTCAAGGGGGTCAGCGGCGATCACTCGCTGACACTTCCCCTCACCGTTGAAAGCCATTCGCGTACAACGATAGTTCGCCTTGTACTTGGTCTTGCTCCCGGCCATGCGCTGCCCACATGTGCAGGTGACCACCCCACGGAGCAGGTAGTAACGCTGAGGACGCTTCCCCTCCGTGTGCTGAGCGGCTCGATAGGAACGCACTTCTTGTACTTCCTGCCATTGCCCAAGGTCAATGATCGCCGGCCAGTTCCCCGTTCCGACGTGCTCACCTCGGTGGACCTGTACGCCCGCCAGGAAAGGCTGCGAAAGAAGGTTGCGGATGTTGGTGGCCTGCCAGGTTTTCCCTTGGGCTGTTGTGACCCCTCGCTCATGCAGATCCCTTGCCAGGGCTTCCGGCGATTCACCGTCCAGATAGCGGCGAAAAATCTCGCGGATGATCTCCGCTTCTTCTTCCACGATTGTGCGCCGGTCCGACGTGTAGCCATAAGGGCGCCTGCTCATATGCGGGTCACCCGCACGAGCCTTTTCCTCCAATGCGGAGGCTATCCGGCGGGACGTATCGTCCGAAGAACGGCAAGCGTGCGCGACCTCGATGCGCAGAATGAATCGATCGTCCGGGTCGGAAAGATCCCTACGGTTGGCTTGCCCGTGCAGCATAATGTGCTGGTCGTCGGCAACCGCGAGCAACTGTTCCAGGTCCTTCGGCTGCCGCATTAAGCGGTCCGGGTGATACACGATAACGTGCCGGCATTTCCCCGTCGCCATCGTCTCCAGCAACTCATCCCACCCCGGACGCTTGCGATTCCGGCGCCATGCCGAACGGTTGTTGTCCACGAATACGTCAGCAACGTGCACGCCGAGGCGTTCCGCCGTCTCCCGGCAGATCCGCTCCTGGCGGTCCACCCCTGTCTGGTCCTCGTCGCCTGCTTGGGAGATCCGGCAGTAGATCGCCGCGTCTCCGTCATCGGGCTTCGCCTGCTTGCCGTTCCTCGAATGGCTCATGAGGAAGAGTGTATGAACAAGCTCTGACATCGGTGAAGATGCGAAGATCCATACCTCCCATCCTGCACGCTCGGCACCCCTCGCCCCGCATTCGGGCCTCCGGCGTGGGCGCCCGCCCACCGCACAGCGGGGCGCCTCAGCCCGCCGCCTTGTAGCGCTCCCGCACCTCGCCTTCTCTCGCCGCCAGCCTTCGCAGCATCTCCCTGACCCGGTCCCCGGACTCGTCCGCCGCGTCAATGGCTTCCATGCACTGCCAGTACGTGCCCTCGTCGTCCGCCGCGCTCGCGACCGCGACCAGCACCATGCCCAGTTCCACGAGGAGCGTGCCGAGATCGATGAGGGCCCTGTGCGCATCGCCCAGGTCCGTGAGCTGGGCCGCGCGCAGGTCCGCCACGTCTATGGAAGGTGTGTCCAGGACGCCGCAGCCCCGGCCCGCGAGCTCCGTCAACCCCAGTGCCTCGCCGCGCAGTTCGGGCGGGCCCGACACCGCCAGCCGGCTGCCGATCGCCTGCGCCAGGGCGTACGCCTGCCACGCCTCCGTCATGACCCTCGGTCCGTCCTCGCTCTCCTCAAGGGCACGTCTGCTTGTCACGATGAGCCGCACCGCTTCCATGGGCTGCCCCCGCTCTGTCCCGACGCGCTGCCGCACGTCTGCCCGAACTCGGTTGTTCACTACCCAGAGTGAAGGCATGAGGGACGAAAAGCCAGAGGTAGCCCGAAATCTGTGGACAACATGCGGGGGTGGGACAACTCTCCAACTCCGGAGAGTGATAATCGGCGTCGTCTAGGGGTGTCAGGGCATCAGGGCATCAGGGCATCAGGGCACCCCAGGAGGCGGGGACCCCCCTTCCGGCGCCGGGAACCTCTCCTCGTTGCGGTCGATCTTCGCGTCCAGCGCCGCGAGCGCGTCGACGCCGAGCACCTCGCACAGCTGCAGCAGATACGCGAGCACGTCCGCGATCTCGTCGGTCACCCGGTGCGCCGTACCGGGGTCGTCCATCACCCGCGCCGACTCCTCCGGTGTCAGCCACTGGAAGATCTCGACCAGTTCGGACGCCTCCACGCTCAGGGCGGCCACCAGGTTCTTCGGCGTGTGAAACGGCTGCCACGCGCGCGCCGCGGCGAACTCCGCGAGCCGCCGCTGCAACCGCGCCAGGGCCAGGTCCTCACGTTTACCGGGTTCCTCTGTCACGGACCCAGGTCTACCACCGTCACCCCGTCCACCTCCGCCACCCCGGACTCCTCACTCACCGCACCGACGAGCCTGATGTGGCCGCGCTCGCACATCGCGGCCGCCAGCGTCAGCAGTTCCCGCGCCTGCCGCCGGTCCATACCGCGGTCGAAGCCGTCCGCCACCACCGTGAGCGTCTGCAGCGCCGCGGGCACCTCCGCCACCACGTCCACCTCCAGGACGCCGGGACCTGTCAGCAGCACGAGAGCCAGCGCCAGATACCGCAGTTCACCGTCGCCGAGCAGCCCCAGCGGAGTACGTACTCCGTCGCCCCGGTCGAGCAGCGCGCGGACCATTCCGTCACCGGCCGACTCCACCAGCAGATCGGTGACCCGCCCCGCGCACCCGGCCCCGACCGCCGCGGTGAGCAGCGCGTGCCTGCGGGCGCATTCCGTACGCGTACGCAGCAGCACCTCGGCCAGGTTTCCGCAGCCCGGCAGCAAACGGCCCGTGCCCGGAGGGACGGGGGTCCGCATCGAGCGCGGGCTCGGGTCGCAGGGGAAGACGGAGCGCAGTGCGAGCGCCATCTGCTCGGCGGCGGCGAGCACCCTGCGCTGCCCGTCCGTGCGGCCGGCGACGCGCAGCGGCAGCAGGGGCGTGCCCAGCCGGTCGTCCGGAAAGGGGCCCCTCGTCACCGGGGAGGAGCCCGCCGTGTGCCAGGCCGCCTGCACCGAACGGCGGCTCGGATCACGAAGGGCCGTCTCCAGCAGCACGACACCGCCGGACGTCAACCGCTCGCCCACGATGCGCGGCTCGGGTTCGGCCTGGATCGCGATGTCGAGCCGTACGGGCCCCTGCGGACCGTCGGCCGTGCAGCCGATCCGGAATCCTCTTCGCCCCTGAAGGTCGGCGGGTGTCCGCTCGGGGGCGCAGGCCGCCGGGTCCGGGAAGGCCTCCTGAAGTTCCGCCCCGGCTCCGAGCCGCGACAGCGCCTCGTACGCCCGTAGCGCCTGTGACTTGCCCGAGCCGCTCGGCCCGGTGAAGAGGGTCAGCGGCCCCAGTGTGAACAGGGCCCGCCGGTGCCCGGCGAACGCGGCGAGCCGCAGTTCGGTGATGTGCGGCCGGGCCGGACACGAGTCCGTGACGCCTGCCGGGCCCGGTAGGGACAACGTAGTTAAGGCGGTCATGTCCGGGACCGTAGGCCCGCGGTGCCGGGGTGAACCGTTTTGCCCTCGCGGCCTTCCCACGATCGGGCGACGGGACGCACCCGGCGGCGACAAGCGGTCGAAAGACCGTGCCCGCCCCCGGGAGGGCGGGCACGGCGGGATGGCTGGTGCCACCGCAGGCAACGGGGTCGTCTTTCGTCCGGATCAGCCCGCGAGCCCGGCCCGATCCGAACGAGAGGCCCTACACACCCGTGACTCCCGCGCCCTCCATCAGCCCCCGTACCTCGGTGCCGGCCGGGGTCAGCAGGAACACATTGCGGTCGACCCGGTGCATACCGCTGGACAGGCCGAAGACGACACCCGTGCTGAAGTCCAGCACCCGCTTGGCGACCTCGGTCTCCGCGCCCGTGAGGTCGAGCAGTACGGGCACCCCCGCCATCAGCGTCTCGGCGACCTCGCGGGCGTCCGCGAACACATTGACCCGCAGCACCACGAAGCGGCGTCGCGCCTCGGTCTGCGCCTCGGGGATCGAACGGTGTCCGACGGATGACGGCCAGGCGTCCCGGCCACGCAACGGAACGACCTGAGCGAGCCCTTCCCACTGTTCGTCGGTGACATCGTGGCTGTTCACCGGCCCTCCCCACACTGGCTCGCACTCAAATTCTGCACCGCCCAATTCTTACGCATGGTCACCCGATCGGCCCAACAGCGACACGGACGACGGGATGAACCGATCGTCCGACTCCGGCCGTGTGCCCGCCTCGCTCGGGGCACGCATCCGCCTCACACCCGCCGCGTGCCCGGTGTGCAGTGCGTGTAACGCCTCAAGATCGCGTCACGTGACATCCGTGAAACGGCCCGTTCGTACGGTCTTCCGCATGACCACGAGCCACGGAACGCAGCGGATCCGGACCGTCTGCTCGTACTGCGGCGTCGGCTGCGGGATGGTGCTCGACGTCGCGGCCGGACCGGACGGGCGTCGGCGGGTGCTCAAGGCGTCCGGTGACAAGGAGCACCCCGCCAACCGTGGCAGGCTGTGCACCAAGGGCGCGACGACCGCCGACATGCTGGCCGCACCCGGGCGCCTGACGACGGCCCTCGTCCGGGACGAACGCGGCGCACAGCCGCGGCAGGCGCCCGTCGACGCGGCGGTGCGCGAGACCGCGCGCAGGCTGCGGCAGATCATCGACCAGCACGGCCCGGACGCCGTCGCCTTCTATGTCTCGGGACAACTCGGGCTGGAAGCGCAGTACTTGGCGAACAAGCTGGCCAAGGGATTCGTGCGCACGAATCAGATCGAGTCGAACTCACGGCTGTGCATGGCCAGTGCGGGCGCGGGCTACAAACTGTCGCTCGGGGCCGACGGGCCTCCGGGGTCGTACGACGATCTGGACGCGGCGGACGTCTTCCTGGTCATCGGCTCCAACATGGCCGACTGCCATCCCATCCTCTTCCTGCGGCTGATGGACCGGGTCAAGGCGGGCGCCAGGCTGATCGTCGTGGACCCACGGCGCACAGCGACCGCGGCGAAGGCGGACCTGTTCCTGCAGATCCGCCCCGGTACCGATATCGCCCTGCTCAACGGGCTGCTGCACCTGCTCCATGAGAACGGGCACACGGACCCCGGTTTCATCGCCCGGCACACCGAGGGCTGGGAGGCGATGCCCGCCTTCCTGGCCGACTACCCTCCGGCGGACGTCGCCGCGATCACGGGACTCGCCGAGGAGGACATCCGGGAGGCGGCCCGGCTCATCGGCGAGGCGAAGGAGTGGACGAGCTGCTGGACCATGGGGCTCAACCAGTCCACGCACGGCACCTGGAACACCAACGCGCTCGTCAATCTGCACCTGGCGACCGGCGCCATCTGCCGCCGCGGCAGCGGGCCGCTCTCCCTCACCGGCCAGCCCAACGCCATGGGCGGGCGCGAAATGGGCTACATGGGGCCCGGCCTTCCGGGGCAGCGTTCCGTGCTCGTGGACGAGGAGCGCTCGTTCACGGAGGAGCTGTGGGGGCTGGCACCCGGAACGATCCGTGCGGACGGGGTGGGGCGCGGAACCGTCGAGATGTTCCGGAAGATGGCGGACGGGGAGATCAAGGCCTGCTGGATCATGTGCACCAACCCCGTGGCGTCGGTGGCCAACCGCAAGACGGTCATCGAAGGGCTGGAGGCCGCCGAGTTCGTCGTCACACAGGACGTCTTCGCGGAGACCGAGACCAACGCCTACGCCGATGTCGTGCTGCCCGGCGCCCTGTGGACCGAGGCTGAGGGCGTCCTTGTCAACAGCGAGCGGGGGCTCACCCTGGCCGCGCCCGCGGTGGAGCCGCCGGGCGGGGCGACGGCGGACTGGCGCCTGATCGCGGCCGTCGCCCGGGAGATGGGGTACACGGAGGGATTCTCGTACGACAGCGCCGAGGAGGTCTTCGACGAGCTCAGGCGGGCTTGGAACCCGAAGACCGGCTGGGACCTGCGGGGTGTCACCTACGAGCGGCTGCGGTCCGGGCCCGTGCAGTGGCCTGCCGCACGGGAGGACGGCCCGGCACGCAACCCGGTCCGGTACGTCGACGGGGACGGGAAGGGAGACGGAGAAAGGGACGGCGGACTGTCCTTTCCCACACCGAGCGGCCGGGCCGTGTTCCATGCGCGGCCCCATCTCCCGCCCGCGGAACTGCCCGACGACGACTTCCCGTTCCTGCTCAACACCGGGCGGGTGCAGCACCACTGGCACACCCTGACCAAGACGGGGAAGGTCGCCAAGCTGAACAAGCTCGCTCCCGGGCCGTTCGTGGAGGTGCATCCCGAGGACGCCGCCGCACTCGGTGTCGGGGACGGCGACCGGGTGGAGGTCGCCTCGCGGCGCGGGCGGGCCGTGCTGCCCGCGGTGGTGACGGACCGGGTGCGGCCGGGGAGCTGTTTCGCGCCGTTCCACTGGAACGACCTGTTCGGCGAATACCTCAGTGTCAACGCGGTGACCAGCGACGCGGTGGACCCGGTGTCGTTCCAGCCGGAGTTCAAGGTGTGCGCGGTGGCGCTGACGAGGGTGGCGGCGCCGGCGGACGTCACCCCGGACTCCACGGCTGCTGTCACGGTCCCGGTCGTCACGGACGCGTCTCCCTTCGGCCTGGCCCCCGCCCCTCCGCCGGTCCTGTCCGCCCGGGAGCGGCAGTACCTGACCGGCTTCCTCGCGGGCCTCGCCTCCGGCGCCCCCGGCGTGCCCGTACTGCCGCCCGACGCGCCGTTCAGCCCCGAGCACGCGCTGTGGGTCAACGGCGTCCTCGCCGGCATGTACTCCAGGGTCGCCGGGGCGCCCCGGGAGCAGCCGGGCCGCGAGATCCTCGTGCTGTGGGCCTCGCAGACGGGCAACGCCGAGGAGTACGCGGGCACCGTCGCCCGGCGGCTCGGCGCGACGGGGCACCGCGCCACGCTGACCGGCATGGACGAGGCGGACTTGGGCAAGCTGCCGGACGGCGCCGACCTGCTGTTCGTCACCAGTACGTTCGGGGACGGAGACGCGCCGGACAACGGCTCCGGATTCTGGAGCGAGCTCTCCGGCGGGTCGGCGCCACGGCTCGACGGTGTGCGCTACGCCGTACTGGCCTTCGGTGACTCGTCGTACGACGACTTCTGCGGTCACGGGCGCCGTCTGGACGCGCGTCTGCACGAACTGGGCGGGGTGCGCCTGGCGCCGCGCACGGACTGCGAACCCGACTACGAGCCGTCGGCGGGTGCCTGGCTCGAGGGCGTCCTGACGGCGCTCGGCGGCTCGCCCGCACCGGCATCCGGAACTCCGCCCACGCCGGACACGCGTGAACCGGCGGCCCCCGCCACCGCCCGCCTCGTCGGCAACGACCTGCTGAGCGGCCCCGGCGCGGGGAAGGAAGTGCGCCGCTTCACCTTCGACACCAGCGGCACCGGACTCACCTATGAGACCGGAGACGCGCTCGCCGTCCAGCCGGTCAACTCCCCCGCCCTGGTGGAGGAGTGGCTGGAGGCCACGGGCACCGACCGCGCCGCCACCGTCGAGATCACGGAAGCCGGGGCAGGCGGGGACGGCGGGGAGACGGCGAAGGTCCGCGAGGTCCCCTTCGCCGAGGCCCTGCTGCGGCATCTGGACATCACGGCGATCACCCCGGATCTCCTGCGCTTCGTCGCCGAGCGCACTCGCGACGACCGGGAGCTGCGGCAGTTGCTGCGGCCCGACAACAAGGACGGTCTGGCGCGCTGGTGCTTCGGACGGCAGGCCGTGGACGTGGCGGCAGAGTACGAGGTCCGGGCGTCGGCCGGGGAATGGGCGGCGGTGCTCAGACGGCTGCGGCCGCGCCTGTACTCGATCTCGTCGAGTCCGCTCACCGACCCGGACCGGGTGTCGCTGACGGTGTCCGTGGTGCGGTACGAGGGCCTGCGGGGGCGGCCGAGGTCGGGGGTCTGCGGCGGCTTCCTCGCCTACGCCGATCCGGACACCCCGGTGCCCGTCGCCGTACGGCGCTCTCCGCACTTCCGTCCGCCCGCGGACGGCTCCACCCCGATGGTGATGGTCGGACCCGGCACCGGCGTCGCGCCGTTCCTCGGCTTTCTGCACGAGCGCCGCGCACTCGGCCATACGGCACCGAACTGGCTGTTCTTCGGCGAGCAGCACCGCGCCACGGACTTCTACTACGAGGACGAGCTGGCACAGCTTTGCCAGGAGGACGTCCTCACCCGGCTCGACACCGCCTTCTCCCGCGACCAGCGGGCCAAGGTCTACGTCCAGGACCGGATGCGCGAGCACGGCCCCGAACTGTGGCACTGGCTCCAGGACGGCGCCTGCTTCTATGTGTGCGGGGACGCCTCCCGTATGGCCAAGGACGTGGACCGGGCGCTGCGGGACGTCGTCGCGCTCCACGGGGGTTTGAGCGAGCCGGAGGCAGCCTCGTATGTGAAACAGCTGGCGACGGAGAAGAGGTATGTGCGTGACGTGTACTAGAACAGAACATGTACGACCACACGGGGCACGTCCGCACAACTGCCTCTTACTTGTCTCACACCGGACTCTTCAGCTCCGGAGGGCGGCCGTTCATCGGGCGCACTTACGTTCCGAGCCGTGCACTTGGCAGAACTGAGGCCGTCGACAAGCATCCGGTGGGCACGCCCTCCGGCGACACGTGACGAGCCGGAGCAGCCCCCCGCGCAGTGGCATCGCGTCCTGACGCTGCTCGCCGACATCAGCCTGTTCATCGGCACGCGCTCGGTGTGGGCCACGGCGGCCAGCCACAGGCTGGTGATCGCCGCGCTCATCTCCGTCTGCTACGCGTCGATCCTGGTCACCGGCATCCTCACCCTCGTGGTGCGGCGCGCCCGCTCGCTCGCGCGCCTCGACCTGGTCGTCCTGGTGACGGCCGTCACGCTCGCCTTCTGCGCGGTCTTCGTGGCGCACAGCTTCAGTGACGAGTCGATCCTCACCACACAGGCCGCCCGTGAACTGCTGCACGGCCACGCCGTGTACGGGCAGGAGTGGCCCTGGCTGTTCCATGGCGGTATCGCCTTCACGCCCACGGTCACCGGCGGTTACGACTACACGTACGGCTACCCGCCGCTGACCATGCTGCTGACCGCGCCGCTGCTGTGGATCGGGCACGGCGCGCTCCCGGAGACCCTGGTCACCACCACCGCGCTGGCGGTCGGCACGGTCGTCATGTGGAAGATGCTGCCGGTGCAGTGGCGTTCGGCCGCCACCATGGTGTGCCTGGGCTTCGGCATGATCCCGAACTACGCCCGGCTCGGCTATCCGGCGATCGTCGCGCTGGCCTTCCTCGTCCCGGTGGTGGTGCGCTGGACGCGCATGGGGACGGGTGGCAGGGCCGACTGGGTGCGGGCGGCGTGTCTGGGCGCGGCCTGCGCGAGCCAGCAGTTGCCCTGGTTCCTGATGCCGTTCCTGCTCGCGGGGATCTATGCGGTGCGGCGCGGTGACCTCGGGGCCCGCGGGGCCGTGGTCGCGGTGGGGCGGATCGTAGGCGTGGCCGCCGGGACCTGGCTGCTGATCAACGCCTACTACATCGTGACCGAACCGGCCACCTGGCTGTCGGGCATCGCGCTGCCGATCATTCAGGGCGCCGTGATCCACGGGCAGGGCCTCGTGGGCATCTCCCTGTACTTCACCGACGGCAGCGACCGCCTGGACTGGTACTCGCACGCGAGCATGCTTCTGGCGGCGGGCCTGCTCGCCGTGTTCGTGCTGTTCGTACGCCGGCTGGGGCCCGCCGCGACCGTTCTGCCGTGGTGCGCGTTCTTTCTCGCGACCCGCTCGCAGGACGGCTACTACCTGCTGATGACTCCGCTGTGGCTGGCCGCCGCGGTCACCGTGCCGCCCTCCGCGTTCGCCACCGCCTGGCAGCCCCGGCTGCTGCACGGCAGACGAGTGGCCCGTATGGCGTTGGCCGCGGGACTGGTGGCGCCTTCGCTGATCGCCGTGACGCTCGCGGTGACCGGCAGGCCCCCGCTGCACATGCGGGCGGTCGCCGACTCCCGTACGTCCCTGACGGTCAGGACGCTCAGGATCGAGGTGAGCAACACCGGGGACGCACCGCTCGAACCGCACTTCACGGTGACCACCGGGCAGGGCATGAGCCGCTACTGGACCGTGGTCGGCGGTCCCCCGTCCGTCGCCGGTCATACGACGGCCACGTACCGGATCGAGGCACCGGGAGGCCGGTTCGTCCTGCCCAGGAAGGGCATCCGCATGCGGCTGCGGGCCTTCACGGCCACGCCGATGACTCTGTCCAGCCAGGACATCCATCTGGAGCCCGGGCCGGCGCCCGCCAAGTGACCGCTCGTCACGTCATCGGTTTGCCGCCTTCCCGCCCCGCCGGTGCCGCAACCGGCGGGGCGGGGCCGGATCACTCCGAGCCGGACGTGCGGGCGCGGCCCCGGGCGATGGCGAAGCCCGCCGCGGCCAGGCCCAGGACGCCGACGACCAGGCCCGCGATGCCGAGGCCCCGGGCGGTGGAGTCGGCGGAGGAGGCGGACTCCACGGTCGTGGTGCCCGCCTTGTCGCCCGCGGGGGCGGAGGAGGGGGCCACTGCCGCGGGCTCGCCGCCTTCCGCCGTGCCCTTGGCGGTCAGCTGGAGGACGGGAGCGGGGTTCTCGGGCTCGTCCCCTGCCTTCTGGGGCTGCTCGATCCAGCGGACGACGTTTCCGTCGGAGTAGGTCTGCAGCGTCTTGAAGCTCAACTGGCCGGTGTCGTCCGGCAGCTGCCCGAAGGCCACGTCGAAGTCCTGGTACTGGCCGTGCCGGATGCGCCCGCCGGTCCAGGTGATCTCGGAGACCGCGTCGGTGATGGTGCCGTCGTCCGTCTTCACGGGCGTCTTGAGCTTGGTGGTGGTCACCTGCGCGGTCCAGCCGTCCTGCGGGGTGACCAGCACTCCCAGGACCGGGTGGTCGGTGGGCAGGAAGACCTGCACCTTGGTGGTCGCCGCGGTGTCCTCCTCATTGGGGACCCGGAAGGTCAGCACACCGTCCGTGGCTCCCTTGGGGTAGCTCCCGGGGTGGACGGTGACGTGCGCGAAGGCCGCGCCCGCGGCGGTGAGGACGCCGGCGGCGGCGAGAGCGGTCACGGCTGCGGCGCGGCGCAGAGTGGTACGCGTCGAGGTCATGGGTGGGGATGCTCCGTACTCGTGTCAGGGGTCGGGGGTCAGGTCGGGTACGGGGATCCCGGGGGCGGGCCGCGCCGGTACAGGGCGTGGCGGAGCAGCGTCTGCCGCAGGAAGCGGCGGCAGTGTGCGCGGGGCCGGGGCGGTCTGGCGTACGAGGGCAGCGGCGCCGTGCGCCATCCGCGCCACCCGGCGGTGAGAGCCGGGACGACGGCGGCGGCCTTGCGCAGCAGCGACCACAGGGCCGCCTCGCCTCGGCGCAGGCACCAGGAGGCCGCGAGGGCGGCGATCAGGTGAGCGCCGAGGGCATGCGAGGTCATCGCACGTGTGTCGCCGGCCATATACGTGCCCGGAGGCATGCCCGGCATGCGCATGGCCATACCCGCCATGCCCGCCATGCCCGCCGTGCCCGTCGCGTATGCCGATCCGGCCGCGTCGAAGGCGAGATGCAGTCCGCCCTGCACGACGAGCATCGTGAAGGCGATCCCGGGCAGCGCGCACTCGCGCCCGGCGAGCGCCGCGCCTGCGGCGAACACGGGCAGGAACGCGGCCGCGTCCACCCACAACGGGGGGGCCGAGCCGGTGGCCAGGGTGTGCCCTCCGGCGGCGAGCAGCACGCACACGACGGCGAACACCGCCGCGCGCACGCTTCGCACCGTCCAGGACACACCCATGGCCAGCGATCCTGCCATGCCGACCGGTGCGGTCACTTCCGTTTCCGTCGGTACGGCGTGTGCCGATCGCCCCGGGATTCGCCCCGGTGCCGGTGCGAGCGGCGTGGCACGGACGCCTATCGTGACGACCATGCAGTCCTACACAATCGGCCAGGCCGCCCGGCTTCTGGGAGTGAGCCCGGACACCGCGCGGCGGTGGGCGGACGCGGGCCGGGTGGCGACCAGCCGGGACGAGAACGGCCGGCGTGTCATCGACGGCAAGGACCTGGCGGCGTTCTCCGTGGAGCTGGCGCGCGGCGACGGCGAGGAGGAGGCCCCCTCGCACACCTCGGTGCGCAACGCGTTCCCGGGCATCGTCACGGCCGTGAAACTCGGCGACGTGGCCGCCCAGGTGGAGATCCAGGCCGGTCCGCACCGCCTGGTGTCCCTGCTGACCCGGGAGGCCGTTGAGGAGCTGGGCCTCGAGGTCGGGATGGAGGCCACCGCCCGTGTGAAGTCGACCAACGTGCACATCGACCGGACGTGAACGCGGGCCCGGCGTGCGGGCGTTCGCGTGCGGCCCCCGGTCGTGTCCGTCTCACGTCCATGGGCCGTACCGCCCGTCCACCCGTATGGTGCCGATGCCGCTGACGTATCTCGCCCCGCAGCGGTCCTGCGGGAGTACGAGCTGGGGTCCGCAGCCGTCGAGCGGGGTGTCGTCGATGCTGGTGGCCAGCAGCACGGGCGCACGGCCGAAGTCCGGGTCGATCTCGGCCCAGGACAGCAGGACGTGGTGTCCGTCCGCGCCGGTGACGGCGATGAGGAAGCGCAGGCGGTCCTTGCGCCGTGCCGGATCGAACACGGGACCCGCGGTCCGGAGCACATCGTGCAGCAGGGGGCCCGCGAACCGGTGGTGCCGCACTCCGCTCGTGGCGCACTCGAAGCTGACCCGCACCCGGTGCTGCGGCCAGGCCGCCAGGTCGGACACGGACAGCCGGGCGGGGTGAGCGAGATCCCCGCTCAGCGTGAGTTCCGCCCGCGGCGCGGCGTCGGCGAGCGGTTCCGTGACGGATCGGCCCACAGGTCACCACCTCCCGGATGACCGGTACCCGCACGGCGGCACCGTACAAACGCACATGCCGCCCCCATCGGGAGATCGCCCAGCTCATGCGATGGCACAGGAGACTTCCGGGTTGCATCTGCGTCAGTATGATCGTCGCAGTGGAGGGGTCCGCGGGATCCCTGCCGACCCGACCGAGGGAGTGGACCCCGTGATGACCCGTTCCGCGCGCCGGACCCGCCGGATGATCCAGGTGACCGGTGCGGGGGCCGCCCTGCTGCTGGCCCTGAGCGCCTGCTCGTCCTCGTCGTCCGACAAGGGTTCCTCGCCCGACGCCGACCGCTCGGTGACGGCCGCGCCGTCCGGCTCGTCGCCGAAGCTGTCCGGCACGGTCACCGTCTTCGCCGCGGCCTCCCTCAAGGAGAGCTTCACGGCCCTGGGCAAGCAGTTCGAGAAGGAGCACCCGGGCACGACGGTCACGTTCAGCTTCGGCGGCAGCGACACCCTCGCCGCGAGCATCACGGGCGGCGCCCCCGCCGACGTGTTCGCCGCGGCGAGCCCCAAGACGATGGCCATCGTCACGGGCAAGAAGGACGCGGTCGGCACCCCCGCCACGTTCGTGCGCAACCAGCTGGAGATCGCCACCCTGCCCGGCAACCCGGACAAGGTCTCCTCGCTGAAGGACCTCACCAAGTCCGGCCTGAAGGTCGTGCTGTGCGCCAAGACCGTGCCGTGCGGTGCCGCCGCGCAGAAGGCTCTGGACGCGAGCGGTCTCAAGCTCACGCCGGTCTCGTACGAGCAGGACGTCAAGAGCGCCCTGACCAAGGTGGAGCTGAAGGAGGCGGACGCCGCCGTCGTCTACAAGACCGATGTGAAGGCGGCGGGTGACAAGGTGGAGGGCGTGGAGTTCCCCGAGTCGGCCAAGGCCGTCAACGACTACCCGATCGTCCAGCTCAAGAACGCTCCCAACGCCGAGGCGGCCAAGGCGTTCATCGCGCTGGTGCAGTCCGACGAGGGCCGCCAGGTCCTGACCGGGGCCGGGTTCCTCCAGCCGTGACACGGACCGACACCTCCGAGGCCGCGGCCGGCACCCGCACGGGCGGGCCGCGGCGCGGACGTGTCCGTCGACGCCCGGGGGTTCCGCTGCCCTTGCTGGTGCCCGCGCTGGCCGGACTGGCGTTCCTGCTGCTGCCGCTCGTCGCCCTGCTCGTACGGGCCCCGTGGCGCACCCTGCCCGATCAGCTGACCAGTACACAGGTGTGGGAGGCGCTGCAGCTCTCCCTGGTGAGCGCGACGGCCGCCACCGGGGTGAGCCTGGTGGTGGGCGTGCCGCTGGCCTGGCTGCTGGCGCGCACCGACTTTCCGGGACGGGGCCTCGTACGGGCCCTGGTGACGCTGCCGCTCGTGCTGCCGCCGGTGGTCGGCGGTGTGGCCCTGCTGCTGGCGCTCGGGCGCAACGGCGTCGTGGGGCACTGGCTGGACGCCTGGTTCGGGATCACGCTGCCCTTCACGACGGCCGGGGTGGTGGTGGCCGAGGCGTTCGTGGCGATGCCGTTCCTCGTCATCAGCGTCGAGGGCACACTGCGGGCCGCCGATCCGCGCTACGAGGAGGCCGCCACGACCCTCGGCGCCTCACGCTTCACGGCGTTCCGCCGGGTCACGCTGCCGCTGATAGCGCCGGGGGTCGCGGCCGGTGCCGTGCTCGCCTGGGCGCGGGCCCTGGGCGAGTTCGGGGCGACGATCACCTTCGCGGGCAACTTCCCCGGCCGTACGCAGACGATGCCGCTGGCCGTCTATCTGGCCCTCCAAGACGACCCGGAGGCGGCGATGGCCCTGAGCCTGGTCCTGCTGGCCGTGTCCGTCGCGGTGCTGGCGGGTCTGCGGGACCGCTGGATGACGGCAGCATGACATTCTGGCCGATGACCCTCTGGACGAGCCTGAGATGACCGACATCGACGACACCACGGCCGAGCGCGCACCCGGCGACGCGCGCGGCGAAGGCCTGGACGCGCGCATCGTCGTCGAGCGGGGCTCGTTCCGTCTGGATGTGGCGCTCAAGGCGGCACCCGGAGACGTCATCGCGCTGCTCGGTCCCAACGGCGCCGGGAAGACCACCGCCCTGCGCGCGCTCGCCGGGCTCGTCCCGCTCCGCGGCGGTCATGTGCGGCTCGACGGTGCCACGCTGGACCACACGCCGCCCGAGGCACGCCCCGTGGGCGTCGTCTTCCAGGACTATCTGCTCTTCCCGCATCTGAGCGCGCTCGACAACGTGGCCTTCGGTCCGCGCTGCCGGGGCGCGTCCAGGTCGCGGGCGCGGGAGGTCGCCGCCGCCTGGCTGGAGCGCATGGGCCTCACCGACCACGCCGATGCCAGACCCCGCCGGCTGTCGGGCGGCCAGGCCCAGCGGGTCGCACTCGCCCGCGCTCTTGCGATCCGTCCGCGACTGCTGCTGCTGGACGAGCCGCTCGCCGCGCTCGACGCCCGCACCCGGCTCGAGGTGCGGGCGGGACTGCGGCGCCATCTCGCCGACTTCGAGGCGGTGGCGGTGCTCGTCACCCATGACCCGCTGGACGCGATGGTCCTCGCCGACCGGCTGGTGGTGGTGGAGCACGGCCGGGTCGTCCAGGAGGGCGGCCCCGCCGAGATCGCCCGGCGTCCGCGCACGGACTACATCGCGCGGCTCGTGGGCCTCAACCTGTACCGGGGAACGGCCGAGGGGCACGGCGTCCGGCTCGACGCCGGTCCCTCCGTCATGACCACGGAGGACCTGTCCGGGCCGGTCTTCGTGGCGTTCCCGCCCGGCGCCGTCACGCTGTACAGGGAGCGGCCGAAGGGTTCCAGCGCGCGCAACCTGTGGCGGTGCGAGGTCGCGGGCCTGGAGACGCACGGCGACCAGATCCGCGCCGACCTCACCGGCGACCTGCCCCTCGCGGCGGACGTGACCACGGTCGCGGCGGCCGAACTCGGCCTCCAGCCGGGCGCCATGGTCTGGGCGACGGTCAAGGCGGCGCAGACGCACGCGTATCCGGCCTGACACGCCGTGCGGTCGCGGACCTGAAATCCGCCGCCGTGGGGTCAGCATAGGAGCGGACGCTGCTCCTCCCCCACGTTCCACGAGGCGACCCATGAACTTGAGCATCCGCAACCGGATTCCCGGCACGGTGACGGCCGTCGACACGGGCGAGGTGATGGCTGCCGTCAAGGTCCGCCTGGCCGGAGGACAGGACGTGACCGCGGCGGTCACCATGGAGGCCGTCGAGGAACTGGGTCTGTCACCGGGCGCCTTGGTGCACGCACTGGTCAAGTCCACGGAAGTGGCGCTCGCCACCGAGGCGCTCACGGGCGTCTCCATCCGCAATCAGCTGCCCGGGACCGTCGAGGGGATCGCCACCGGCGGGGCCATGGCGGCGGTCAAGGTCACGGTGGCGGGTGGCGCGCTGACGGCGGTGATCACGAGGAGCGCCGCGGAGGACCTGGCGCTGGCCCCGGGCTCCCCGGTCGTCGCCCTGATCAAGTCGACGGAGATCTCGCTCGCGACCGACTGATCCTGACCGGAGCCTTTCGATACACGGTCGGATCCGGGCGCGTTCACCCGTTCCGGTGATCAGGGGAACGCCGGCCACCCGGCCATCGTCTACATTACAGTAGACGGTCTACAGATTTGTAGTCACCTCCGGGCGTCACCCCGCCGCGCCCGGCCCCGCTCGGAAGGGCTCGCGCCGATGGCCACATCCATGTCACTGGGAGCACAGCTCGCGGTGAACGTCCTGGACGCCCAGTCCCTGCTCGCCGCCTTCGGCGTGCTGGGCGTGGGCGTCGTGATGTTCGCCGAGACGGGCCTGCTCATCGGCTTCTTCCTGCCCGGGGACACCCTGCTCTTCACCGCGGGCCTGCTGTGCTCGGGCTCGGGCCAGCAGGGGGTGAAGCTGTCGCTGCTCCCGCTGCTGATCTGCGCGGCGGTGGGCGCGCTGGCCGGGGCGCAGTGCGGCTATCTGATCGGGCGCAAGGCGGGCGGCACGCTGCTCGCCCGCAGCCGCTCGGCCCGGCTCAAGGAAGGCGCGCGGCGCGCCGAGGAGCTGCTGGAGCGATACGGACACGCGAAGGCGATCGTGCTCGCCCGCTTCGTCCCCGTCGTGCGCACGGTGCTCAACCCGATGGCCGGCGCGCTGAGCGTGCCCGTGCGGACCTTCACCGTCTGGCAGGTGGCCGGCGGCCTCGTGTGGAGCCTCGGCATCACCCTCGGCGGATACGCGCTGGGCTCCTCGGTGCCGAACGTCGACAAGTACCTGCTGCCGATCATCGCGCTGATCGTCGCGATCTCACTGATCCCGTTCGCGCTGGAGCTGCTGCGCTCGCGCAGGGCCGCGAAGGACGGTGTCCGCGGATGACGCTCTCCTTCGACGGCGCACGTGTCGACGGCTGGGCCTACACGGACGTGGTGGGCCTGGCCCACCGGTCCCCCGCCTGGCTGGACTCCTTGATCTCCGCCTGGTCGTCGTACGGCCTCGGGCTGTTCGCGGTGCTGATGACGATCGGCTGGTGGCGGGCGCGCCGCAGGGGATCCGGGCCCGCACTGGTCGCCCTGGCGGTCCCGCCGCTGGTCGTGCTCGCGTACGCGGTGAACTGCGGGCTGAAGCTGCTGGTCCGTGAGGACCGCCCGTGCCAGAGCCTGCACGTCGTCACGCTGGAGGCGTGCCCGGCCCCTGGCGACTGGTCGTTCCCCAGTAACCACGCGGCGATAGCCGCGGCGGCCGCGGTCGCCCTGTTCTTCGTCTCGCGACGGATCGGATACGTCGGGCTGGCGGCGGCCGGTGCGATGGCGGCCGCCCGGGTCTGGGTGGGCGCCCACTACCCGCACGATGTGGTGGCGGGGTTCGTCGTCGGTGCCCTTGTCGCGTCCGTCGCGATGATCCCGCTGAGCCGTGGCCCGAACGCCCTGGGCCGGCGGCTGGAGGCCACGCGGCTGCGTCCCCTGCTCTCGGCGCCCGGGTCCGAAACCGGTCGCTCGAGCCCCGCGGAACGGGTGGGCACCCCCGCATAGCCCTGCCGGGCGGGCCTCACAGTGCCTTTCGCCGCACCAGCAGGCCCAGCGTCACCAGACCGGGGACGAGCGGCAGCCACACCGTCAGCAGCCGGTAGCCGAGCACCACGGACGCAGCCGCCGCGGTGGGAGCGCCGGCGAGTACGAGCGCGAGGGCGAGGGCGGCGTCCAGGGAGCCGATGCCGCCGGGCGTGGGCAGCAGGACGGCCGCGCTGCTCGCCACGAGGTACGCCAGGGCCACCCGCCCCGGCGGCAGCGGCAGGCCCAGCGACCGGGTGACCGCGATCACCACCAGGGAGTGCAGCAGGGCGAAGGCGAGGGATCCGCCCCACAGTGCCACCGCACGGCCGGGGAGCCTGTGCACGGCCCGTACGTCGGCCAGGACCGTCCGCACCGCGCGCCGCAGCGGTCGGCACAGCGGGACGGCCAAGGCCCCGGTCACCAGGAGCGCCGCCGCCACCGCGAGCGCGGAGCCGGGCGGCAGGCGCAGCAGTCCCGGACCGCCCAGCGCGAGCAGCGCGATCAGCGCGCCGCGGGACAGGGCCCCGGCGGTGGCCTTGACCGCGAGGGCGGTCGCCGAGCGGGGCACCGTCAGTCCGCAGCGGGTCAGGAAGCGAAGGTTGACGGCACCGGCGCCGGCGCCCGCGGGCAGCAGATGGTTGGCGGCGGACGCGGCGAACTGCGCGGCCACCAGCCGTCCTGAGGGCAGCGGCTCGGGCACCGCTCCCTGCTGGGCGACCGCCGAGACGGCCCAGGTGGATGTGGCGGCCATCGCGCCGAGCAGCAGCCAGCCCGGGTCCGCCTGCTCGAGCCGGGCGGCACCGGTCGCGATGACCGGCCAGTGCTGCCGGGCGAGCAGCCCCGCGCACACGAGCACGGCGAGGCCGACCACCACGTGCCAGGGGATCCGTCTGCGCGCGGCCACCCGCCCGGGAGCCGGACCCGCCGCCACGCCCCGTGCCGACCGCGCCTCCGCCTCCTTGGTGGCCGGAGGGGTCATCCGTGCCCTTTCCCGGCCCCTGCGGGAGCGACTCGGATGCGGACGTCCCCGAAGGGGTGGGTACGCCAGCCGCGCGCGTACGACGGCGGGCGGCCCGTGGGGGTGTCCAGGTAGGCGACGGGGATGAGCCGTGCTGTCCGCGTGATGGCGGCCGGGGTGCTGTTGGCATTGCTGCCGCTGGTCGCGGCCGAGGAGCAGCCGGCGTAGAAGGCGATCGGCACGGCCTCGTTGCCGGCCAGCAGACAAGGTGGCCGCACCCCGAGCCGGCGGAGTTCGGTGGCAGTGCGGGACCAGGCGCGATGGTCGGCGGCGGTCCGCTCGGCGGTGGCGTGGAGCACCGCGAACTGCACGGCCAGATGGCCCGCGAGGCCGGCGGCCGCGACCGCCGCGGCGACGGGCCGCCACCGGCCGTACGGTCCCGTGACCAGATGGAGCAGTGCCGAGGCGACGGGGATCGCGAGCAGGGCGTAGGCGGGCAGCAGGAAGCGGGGAGCCGCGTACCCGATCATGAACAGGTACGGGAACGCCGCCGTCGCCGCGCAGGCCAGCGGCACCAGGGTGTCGCTCGGGCGTGCCGGGCGGCGGGCCTGGAGGGCGACGGCCACCGCCAGCAGGGTGAGCAGGGGAAGCACGAACCACCAGACGGTGATCGCCGGGTTGGGCAGAGGGCCGGTGCAGGGGCGGCACAGGGTGCGTCCGGCGAGGCTGCGCAGCTGGTCGCCGATGGCGAAGTGCCAGCCCAGGCCGCCCTGGATCTTGGAGCCGTCGGACAGTCGCCGCAGGAGTCCCCCGTAGCTGTGGAACGCCTCGGCGATCCACTCGGCGGCTCCGGCCAGCAGCCCGCCGACGAGCGCCGCCAGCAGCGACAGCCGGCGCCAGCCGCGCACGAAGAGCAGCAGGAAGAGCAGCGGTGCCGTGGCCCAGACGGCGTCGGTGGGCCGCATCCCCGTCATCAGCGCCGCGCTCACGGCGACGCCCGCGAGGGCCCGCCGGTCCGCGCCGTCCTCGTGGACGCGCAGGAAGCAGCCGGTGCAGGCGAGGGCGCCGACCGCGACCCAGTAGTTGGGCATGACCTGAGGGCCGTAGAACAGGGTGACCCACAGCCCCGCGAAGAGCGTGCCGCCGAGGGCGACGCACCGGGCGGGAAAGAGCCCGCGCCAGGCGCGCAGGGCGAGGAACAGCGCCACGCCGGACAGTGCCGCGAGATAGCCCCTGAGCAGCGCGGTGGAGGAGGACCAGGAGGCGATGGGGGCGACCAGCAGGGAGATGCCCCGGGCACGCGGCGCGCTGAAGTAGGACGCGGGGGCGTGGGCGCTGACCTGGCTGACGTACACCGTCTCGTCCCAGCCGAGGCCCATGTGCGGCCCTACGAGGAGCAGTTGGGCGACAGTGAAGGCGCAGGCGACGAGAACCGTCAGGCCCTGGCCAGGGTCACGCCACGAGGTACCGGCCACCGACAGACCGTCGAGCCGGTGGCCCCCGGCGAGGGTGGTGTTCGAGCTGTAGGCCATGCCCCTCCCTCGTCCCCTGCGAAACCGGTGAAACGATGAAGCCGTGAAACGGAAAAACAGGGACAAGTTAACGCGAGCGTCCCGGCCATGCAGGCCGTGACCGGCGGTCACCCGGAAACCCGCGAGCCCGGTTGCGCCGACCGGGTGAACGGGCCGAGCCCGAGGCGCCGTCCGGCCCGTCTCACCCCCCGCGGCCCCGCCCCCTACGCGCTGTAAGGTTGCGGGCATGGCTGGCACAGGCGCCCAGGGCAGGGCGGAACGGCGCAGCGCCGGTGAACTGGAGAGCGAGGTTCTGGCGACGCTGTGGGCCACTCCGCGGTCGCTCACTCCGGCCGAGATCCAGGCCGAGATCAGCGGCGGTCTCGCCTACAACACCGTGCACACCATCCTCAAACGCCTCTACGACAAGGGGCTTGTCCTGCGCGACACGGAGGGCCGGCGCGGTGCGTACCGGCCGGCGAAGAACGCGGCCGAGCTGACCGCCGAGGCCATGCACGAGGCCCTCGACCGCGGCCCCGACCCGATCGCCACGCTCCAGCACTTCGTCTTCGGACTCAGCCCCGAGCAGGAACAGACACTGCGCGACCTCCTCCGCGAGGGCCTGCGGCCCGACCTGCCCTGAGGTCCTTCGGCCGGATCAGACCGGATCAGGCCCGGCTCGCGAGGTCTGGCACCGCGCCCTGAACGTGTGCGCCGTCGCCCAGCGCCGGGGCGTCGTCGCGTTCGTGGCCGACGCGCTCATCCGCGACCTCGCGGAGGTCCGGGAGCTGGGTTTCCCCGTCTTCGCCCGGGGCGTCGTCCCCATCCCCGGCGCCAAGAACGCCGTGGCGCCGCTCAATGTGACGGTGCGGTGCGGCGGCGTGGACGTGAGCGCCGGTGACATCGTGGTGGCCGACGAGGAGGGCGTGGTCGCGGTGCCCGCCGCGCGCGCCGAGGAGACCCTCGCCGCCGCCCGGAAGCAGCTCGCCAAGGAGGCGGAGGAAACCCTCGACCTGTGGGAGAGGGCCCACCGGGCCAGGATCGACGCGTTTCTCGCGAAGAACGGCTTCGACGACCGGACGTGAACCGGGCTCCACCCGCCGGTGGAGCAACGCGTGAATCCCCCGCACTCCGGCCGCGGTGTCCCCGATGATGGGGGCATGCGCATCCGCATCGACGCCGTGGATCTGCCGGGCCGGACCTGCTCCCCCGGTGTCACCGCCGACGGCGGCATCCGGGAGTACACCGGCATCCATGTCGCCGTACCGCGCCGCGGCCGTCCGGACGAACTTCTCGACCCGCAGCCCGGTGACGCCGCCTCGGCCACCTGGACCGTCCCCTGCACCGCCGTGACCTCGCCCGACGGCACCGATGTGAAGGGGCCGTACGTCCAGGGACGCCCCGGCGAACGGTTCATCTACCTGTCATGGGGCACGGTCGACGAGTCCCGCGCCTTCACGATGTTCCGGCGCGCCAAGCTCATGCTCGGCGCGGTACCCGCCGAGGTGCTCGACGACGCCGTGCGCGGCGGCCTGCTGGTCGGGCGGCTCGGGCTGACCGGTGCACGTGGCGAGCCGCTGTGCGCGCGTGTCGTTCCCCCGGCGATCCGGTGGAGCGCCGGGGGAACGGGCTGAGACGCGCGGTATCAGTGCTCGTGCGGTCCGGGCCGGTGGACGGGGCCATGAGCTTCGTCGCAGTGCTCGGCCTGCTCCGCCGGGGGCGCGCTGATGCGAAGCAGTCCGTCGGCGCCCAGGTCCTCGCCGAGATGGTCGACCTGGAGCGTGGCGTGGCTGATGCCGTGCGCCTCGCGCAGCAGCCGCTGAAGCCCTCGGCGCACCGCGTGGCAGTCGCCGCCCGGCTCGACCAGTACATGGGCGGAGAGCGCGGGCTGCCCGGAGGTGATGGTCCACACATGCAGATCGTGGATCTCCACGACGGACTGCTGTGCGGCGAGTTCGTCCCCGATGGTGTCGGGGTCGAGGCCGGCCGGGGCGGCTTCGAGGAAGATCCGGCCGGAGTCGCGGACGAGCCCGGATCCGGCCTTGAACATCAAGGCGACCACGACGAGCGTCGCGATGGCGTCGGCGCGCGCGAAGCCCGTCATGACGACGACGAGCGCGGCGATCGCGGTGCCGATGAAGGCGAACAGGTCGTTGAGGATGTGCTGGTAGGCGCCCTCGACGTTCAGCGATGTGCGGTTGGCCCGGGAGATGCACCAGGCGGCTGCCACGTTGACGACGATGCCGACCAGCGCCGTGGCCAGCATCAGCCCACCCTCGACCGCGGGCGGGCTGATCAGCCGTCGCACGGCCTCGAACGCCAGCCAGGCGCCCAGCAGGAGCAGGGTGAGGCCGTTGGCCTGGGCGGAGAGGATCTCCGCGCGTTTGAGGCCGTAGGTGAAGCCGCCGCGGGCGGGACGGGCCGCGAGGCGCATCGCGACGAGGGCGAGCACGATCGAGGCAGCGTCGGTCAGCATGTGCGCTGCGTCCGAGATGAGGGCCAGCGACTGCGCGATGACACCGGCGGTCACCTCGGCCGCCATGAACACGGTGATCAGGGCGAGCGCGCACGCCAGCCAGCGGCGGTCCGCGTCGGCCGTCACCCCGTGTGAGTGGCCGGCGTGCCCGGCTGGGCCGTGCTCATGCCCGTGGTCGTGGCTGTGGGTGCTCATGCGGGTTTCGCCCTCCCCCTCGTGACGGATGCCTCGACCGCAGTGAAACCCATGGATGAGCCGATCGGCAAAGGCTGCATCGGTGACCGTTGTCATCTCCGGTAACAGGCCTCTGACCTGCGCGGCTCATCCCGGGCCTGCCACCGGTCACAGGAGCGCGGTCACGCCATCCAGCCGTGGCCGCCGCCGCTGTGGAACAGGGCCATGACCGCGGTGGTCACGACGAGGCCCTGGGTGAGGCGGCGCCCCTGCTGGAACATGGCCGCCAGTGCCCAGGCGAAGGCCGCGTACCAGGGCATCGACCACGGCGCCGTCAGGATCCAAGCGAAGGCGAGCGCGAACGGCACGGCACCGGCGGCCGGGGTGTCGGCCGGGACACGGCGGCGCAGCACCGAAGCGAGCGCGAGCATCAGAAGGGGCCACAGCAGGCCGATGAGCGCCGAGGCGGCGCCGTGCCCGAGCAGCGCGGTGGCGTACCGCTCGAACACCGCCCATGCGGAGGGCCTGGAGACCTGGTGGGAGGCCGCGGAGAGCGGGGCGAGCGCGTGCGTGCCGTAGAAGCCGTAGAGGAGCACCAGGGTCAGCGCCGCCGCGGCCGCCTGCAGGGCGGCGCGCAGCCAGGCGCCGGAGCGCAGCAGCGGCCAGGCCAGTCCGGCGCCGAGCAGAGCGGCACTGATCTTGACGCCGCAGGCGAGGCCGACCAGTGCCCCGGCCAGCAGATCGTGGTGCCAGACGGTCCGTACGGTCCGTCCGGTGGTGCGGGTGGCGATGCGGGCCGCGCAGACCGCCAGACACGCGACGAGGGTGTCCAGATGTCCGCCGGCGACCATCAGGCCGATCAGCAGCGGGTTGGCGCTCCACAGCAGCGCGGCCCGTAGGGGATCGTCGGCGGTGCGTATCAGCAGGTACCCGGTGCCCAGGAACACGGCCGCGTTGGCGAGCATCAGGACCCAGATGGTCAGCCACGGCCGGTCGGCGCCGACGTACGCCGCGGCCGCCTGCCACCACGTCGCGACCGGCCCGTACACCGATGGCGCGTCCCGCCACGCGGCGCCCACCAGGTCTGCGTAGGTGCCACCCAGGTGAGCGGGGCTCGTCAGATAGGGATCGCCGCCGAGTGCGGCGATCCGGCCGTAGGCGGCGTAACTGGCGGTGTCGGAGGATCCGACCGGGGTGAGATTGGCGATGACGATCGTCGCGACGGCACCCGCGCCGAAGATCCGCCGGGGGTCGGGGCTCCAGCCCTCCTGGTGTGCCGAGAGCAGACGGAGCGTGCCCAGACACGCGAGCGCTATGGCCGTCAGGGTGGCCGTCACGGAGAGGACGCCGGGCAAGTGAGGCAGATGAAGCCAGCCCGTCGACGCCTTGAGCGTGTTGTTGTTGGGGGCGCACGCGCCGACCAGCGCGAACAGGGCGACGCCCGCCCCGGACATCCACAGGCCCAGGTGCGGGCCGGACCGCGCGGCAGCCGCCCACGACCGTGGGGGAATGGTCCGGATATCGTCCTCAGAGCGCGGGGCCCACGCGTTGTCGTCGGTCGTCAAGGTCACTGTTCGCCCCGGGCTGTCGCTGTTTCGGCCTGCCGGGCGTCACGCTACCCCGCGCCGAGCGGCCCGTGGAGCGGCCGGGATCCCTCAGCCGTGCACCGCCACCACGTGCCCGCCGAGGTTACCCCGAAGGTGTTGCGCGCGCGTTCACGTCCGTTCGATGACGGTTGCGCACGGGGCCCGGGTCAGGCGAGGATCAGTCCTTTGTGAGCCAACATTTCGATGTCCTTGTTCTGGGAGCGGGCCCCGGCGGCTACACGGCGGCGGTCCGCAGCGCGCAACTCGGTCTGTCCACCGCGGTCGTCGAGGAGCGGTACTGGGGCGGTGTGTGCCTCAATGTGGGCTGTATCCCCTCCAAGGCGCTCCTGCGCAACGCGGAGTTGGTGCAGTTCGTCACCAACGAGGCCAAGGCGTACGGGATCAGCGTGGGCGATGACGTCTCCGCGGACTACGGGGTCGCCTACCAGCGCAGCCGCAAGGTCGCCGACGGCCGGGTCAAGGGCGTCCACTATCTGATGAAGAAGAACGCCATCACCCAGTTCGAGGGGCGTGGCACCTTCACCGACGACCACAGCCTGACGGTGACCTACCCGGACGGCCGCACCGAGGCGGTGACCTTCGGGCACTGCATCATCGCGGCCGGCGCCACCCCCCGGCTTCTGCCGGGCACCGCCCTGTCGGACCGCGTGGTCACCTACGAGAGCCAGATCCTCAGCGAGGCGCTGCCGGGCAGCATCGTCATCGCGGGCGCCGGCGCGATCGGTGTGGAGTTCGCCTATGTGCTGCGCAGCTACGGCGTCGAGGTGACCATCGTCGAGTTCCTGGACCGCATGGTCCCGCTGGAGGACGAGGAGATCTCCAGGGAACTCGCGAAGCACTACCGCAAGCTGGGCATCGAGGTTCTCACGGGCACCGCCGTGGAGGCCATCGACGATTCGGGCCCGCGGGTCCGCGTCACCGTCAACAAGGGCGGCGAACGCCGCACCCTGGAGACCGACAAGGTGCTCCAGGCCATCGGCTTCGCCCCGAACGTCCAGGGCTACGGCCTGGAGAACACCTCGGTCCGCCTCACCGAGCGCGGCGCCATCGACGTCGACGGACGCTGCCGCACCAACGTGCCGCACATCTTCGCGATCGGGGATGTCACCGCCAAGCTGATGCTGGCGCACGCCGCCGAGTCCATGGGCGTCGTGGCCGCCGAGACAATCGCCGGCGCGGAGACCATGGAGCTGGACTACACCATGATCCCGCGGGCCACCTACTGCCAGCCGCAGGTGGCCAGCTTCGGCTGGACGGAGGCTCAGGCGCGCGAGCGGGGCTTCGACGTACAGGTGGTGAAGTTCCCCTTCACCGCCAACGGCAAGGCCCATGGCCTGGGACACCCCGTCGGCTTTGTGAAGATCATCAGCGATGGCACCCACGGCGAGCTGCTCGGCGCCCACCTCATCGGCCCCGAGGTCACCGAGCTCCTGCCGGAGCTGACGCTCGCCCAGCAGTGGGACCTGACCGTCCACGAGGTCGCCCGCAACGTCCACGCGCACCCCACGCTCGGCGAGGCGGTCAAGGAGGCCATCCACGGCCTGGCCGGGCACATGATCAACATGTAGGCCGCACGGTTCCCGTACCGCACGGGCACGGAACGCGCGGACGGGCGGCGACACCCGACGCCGCCCGCCTGTCACTCGTCCGTCACCCGCGCCCGCCCGGCTCCGTCCGACGGGACCGCGAGCCGGCGGGCGCCCGGTGTCAGCCCTCGACCCATCCTCGCTTCTTGGCGAACTGCAGCAACTCGCCCCGGACCTGGACGATCTGAGCGCCCGTCAGCGTGGGCACGGCCGCAAGGAGGAGCTCCGTCACATCCGTGGTGAACTCCTCGGGCCGCAGCACGTCGCACAGTTCGTCGTCATGGGCGGACTGCCGGGGCAGACCCGCCGTCGCTCCCGAAGACACCATGGTGGCGCCGACGGCGGTCCCGGCCAGCCGGACGGACGACGCCTTCGGCCCCCGCTCGCCCTCCACGACCTCGAACTCGACGAGCGTGCCCGTGCGGATGTACGCCTCGGGGATCACCATGTCGTTCGCGTGGAGAAACACATCCTCACCGCCCTCGTCGGGCGAGATGAACCCATAACCCCTGGCACCGTCGTAGCGGATCACTCGTCCGACAGCCACTGCAGAACCCCCAAAAAACACCTCGGACCCCGTGTCCGAATCATCACCAAGCCGCAGAGTCTACTCTCACCCTGATCGGCGCAGTGCCTTCAGGTGCGCGGGACCCCTCAGGTGTAGGTGTAGCCGCCCTGCAGGGTGGCCGTTCCGGCGAGTGTGGTGACGGTGACGCCGGCCGGACGCCACGGAAACCACCCCCGTACGGGTGGCGGGCGGCACGGTGACGGTCAGCTGGTTGTCGGACACCACGGCGGGGATCGCCCGGGCCGTGCCGAAGAGCACCTGCGTTGCCGTACTGAGCTCCTGGCCTTGCAGAGTGATGGTGTTCCGGCCTGCCACCGGCCCGGCGCCGGGGGTGATGGAGTCGATGAAGCCGTTCGGGTAGTAGAAGAACGGTTTGGGGTTGCTCGTGCCGCCCGCGGTGGTGATGGTGACCTGGGCGGTGCCGCTGCCGGGCGGGGAGGCCTATGCGGGTCCGGTGCGTCACGGGGCGTGCGGGCGGTCGCGCAGTGCGGTGAGCGCGGCGGTGATCTCCGAGTCCTCCGGGTCGAGCACCGCTGCCAGTTCCAGATCGGCGAGGGCCTCCGGCCGTCGGCCGGTCTCCCCGTACAGGAAGGCACGGTTGTAGCGCAGTGCGGCATCCTTCGGGGCGAGTTCGACCGCGCGGCACAGGTCCTCGAGGGCGTCCTGCGGGCGCCCCGCGTCGTAGCGGACGCCTGCCCGGCCGGACAGGGCGCTCACCAGGTCCGGGTCGGCGGCCACCGCGCGGTCGTAGGCGGCTTCCGCTTCGCCGAGTTCACCGTCCTCGGCGAGCGCCTGTCCGACGGCCGCGTGGAGATGCGCGTTTCCGGGCTCGAGCCGCAGACCGGTCCGGGCGTCGGCGAGCGCCTCGGCCGGGTTGCCCGATTCGAGGTGGATGCCGGCGCGGTTGATGTACGCGTCGACGAACTCCGGGTCCTGCTCGATGACATAGCTGAAGTCGGCGAGCGCCCCCTCCACATCGCCCTCGCTCAGCCGCAGGTCGCCGCGGTTGTAGTAGATCTCCGGGAAGGGCGGTGACAGGCGTATGGCCCGGGCGTAGTCGGCCAGTGCCTCCTCGGTGCGACCCTGCCGGCGCAGCAGGTTGCCGCGTTCGAGGTAGTGCTCCGCGTGGTTGGGGTCCTGCTCGATGACGACCGCGTAGTCGGCCAGCGCGTCGTCGAGCCTGCCCAGACCCGAGTACACGCGGGCGCGGTTGTTCTTGAGCACGGAACGGTGCAGACGGTGTTCGTCGGGTGTGAGCTTGAGGTCGAGGTCGTCGATGCACTCGGTGACCAGTCGCAGTGCCTCCTGGGGATCGCCGAGGTTGACCTCCACGAGGGCGCGGCCGTTCTTGTAGAAGGCGCTCTGGAACGCCTGCTCCACCCGGCCCGGAAGCAGGGAGGCTGTGGCGATGGCGCCGTTGAGGAGCGCCTTGGCCTTCTTCTCGTCGCGGTCGGCGGGGTCGTTGTGGCGGGTGTAGAGCATGGCGGTGGAGTAGGCGCAGGCCATGTGCACCACCGGGTCGGTGGACAGCAGTCGTGCTTCGTCGTAGACCGCCTCGGCCTCCTTGGTCCGGCCGAGGATGGACAGGGCGAGGCCGAGCTGTACGGCGAACCTCCACCAGGGCCCGGTGGCCGCCCGGCCGTCCACCAGGGCCAGGCCCCGGTGGCCGTAGTCGACGACCGCCGTGTAGAAGCCGTTGACGAGGCAGTGGTCCGAGGCGGCCCACAGCGCGGCCACGGCCTCGGTCTCCGGGTCGCTGCCACGCTCCAGGTGGTACGGGAGCGCGCCGAGGGTGAGCGTGAACTCTTCCCTCTCGCGTATCTGCGCGGCCCGCCGGTCGTGGAGGGCGCGGCGGTCGGCGGCGGGCGAAGCCTCGTAGGCGGCGCGCGCGGCCTCGCCGCCGGGGCCGTCGAGCAGGCCGTCCGCGGCGACCCAGAGCCAGGCGGGTTCTCCCGGACCGGCCGTCGGCGCGGCGTCGCCCTCCCGCACGGGTACCGCGGTGGTGTGACTGTCGAGCACGGCGGTCAGCACACCGTCGGGGTCCGGGGCGTTCGCGCCGCACAGGACGACGGTCAGTGTGCCCGGGTCGACGCGGCGCACCAGCGTGGCGAGGAACTCCTCGTCGGTGACCTCGGCGTGCTCGGCGTTCTCCACCACCAGGCACCAGGGTCCGTCATGGCCGAGGACGGGCAGCGCGTCTCGGACGAACTCCACCAGGCCGTTGGATATACGACGGGTACGCAGTCGGGCGTAGTAGCGGGTGCGCTCGGCGGGCAGCGCCATGGAGGTCAGCGTCGCACGCGAGTTGGGCATGATGTCCGCCAGCTCCGGTGCCGCTGAGAGGAGTTCGATGTCGTGGCGGCGTACCAGCTCCGGATCGCGCGCCAGGACGCCGGGGACCAGGGCCCGTACGACGGTGCCTGCCGCGGTGTAGGGCCCCCGCAGTCTGCGGTGCGCGTCGACCGGGGGCAGGAGCCGGGGCGGCAGGGAGCAGGCGTCCAGGGTGGCGGCCCGGTCGTGGCGGGTCCCGCCGTGGAGCCTGCGGTGGCCGGGGGCGGCGGAGTCAGCCTGCTGCATGTGCGGTTTCCTTTGCGGTCGGGGCGGAGGTGCGGGTGCGGCGCCGCCAGGCGCGGTACGCCAGGTAGCCGGCGAAGACCGGCTCCCAGAAGTTGAGGACGAGGAACGTCAGCACGTCGGCGAGGTTGAGCGGGGAGAGGTCCGTGCCCAGCTTGTGGACGGCCAGCTCGGTCAGGCGCACGCCGGTGGGTATCGCGGCCGTCAGCAGGGTCACCGTGAGGAAGACATAACCGGCCGCCATCAGCCACGAGTACCAGCGCGCGACCTCGCGGTCACGTTCGTGCCAGGTGCTCTCGTCCACGAGGCGCTCGGGCCTGCGCAGCAGGCGCATCAGCCGGTTGCGCAGCATCTGGCGGGCCGTGGTCTGCAGGTCGTTGCAGCCGAGTACGGTGATGGCGAGGTAGTACAGGTCGGTGCGCAGGAAGAAGTAGAACTGCCACACCAGCCGGAGTACGACCGCGAAGGCCATCGACAGCAGCAGCCGGTACACCACGCCCGGTGCACCGGTCGAGCCGCGCAGGGCTGCGGCGACGAGGGTCAGACCGCTGATGACCAGGACATCGCAGATCATCCCGGCGAGCATCGGCAGATAGCGCTTGCGGCGGGGTACCGCGACCAGTCCGTCGAGGGCGGTCACGAAGACCACATAGTAGAAGCGGCGGCTGATCGACAGCGTGGAGTTGAGGCCGAGCCGGCGGCCCGCGAGGGCGTGGGCGCTCTCGTGCAGCAGGATCCACGGCACCTGGCCGAGGACGATGCCGAGGGTGAGCAGCACCAGCGACCGGTGGGTGAAGAACAGGTTCTGGTACTGCGGGGCCAGTTCGGGGCGGCGGACCATGGCGGCGACGGCGGCGAGCACGATCAGGCCGTAGAGCCCCCAGGCCACGGGCGAGTAGACGGCGGCGCCTAGCCGCTGCCAGCGCACCGGGCCCGCGGGCGCTGCCACCTCCTCGCCGTCCTTGGCCAACAGGTCCAGCTCTTCCAGGACTTCGAGGAACTCACCGATGTCCACCTGCTCGCCGTACTGCTCGGTGTACCAGTGTGCCGCGGCGTTCGGCGATACGCCGGACTCCAGACGGCGCAGCAGCTCGGCGCCGTCTGGCGGGAAAAGGCCGTAGGAGTCGATGTCGGCGCGGCCGACGGTGACTTCTTCGCCCTCCTCCAGATACGTGAGCGGATGCAGCCGTACGGGTTCGTCGAGATTCCGGGACGGCGGTGTCGTCACTGCCTCACCTCACTGGTTGGCGACCGGTATACGGTGCGCGCCGGACCGAGGGGCCCGGCGCGCACCAGCCTGGGATCAGGCGTTGGCGCCGCAGCAGTACGCGGACGCGGCGGCGGAGGTAAGGCGGACGGTCCCGGCCTTGCGCACGGCGATCTTCTTCATGGGGATCTCCTTCTCTGCGAAGTGGTGCACACCGCCGCCGGGGTTCCGGACGGCGTACCCGAAAAACTCGGGTGCTCATGGGAGAAGACGAGAAATGACGCCTGAATAACACAGACGTTTCCGTACGAGAATTTCGCTCGTGTACAACTTGAAAGACCGCGATAATGAACCGGCAACACGCCTTCTGATCGTCCGGAAGGCATCTTCGGAACAGCCTTGTCACGGCATCGCGATTCCCGCCCTCCAAATCGACGCTCGACAGATTTACATCCTGCGGACAGGCATGTCAACGGCCCCGACAAGGGCACCGCATCGCACCGTCGAGCACTCCTCGCACCCTATAGACAAGGGGAATTGAACGTTCAGTCATGGCCTCCGCGGATGGTGGACAACCCCACTTGGGCAGGCCATAGTCAGCGCGTCGAACGCAGCTTCGGGCGGGACCGCATGAATCTCCGTCTCATGTGGTTATGCCGCTGAGGCATTAGAGCTGGCGCACGGAATGGGGAAACCGGGCGCGGAATGAGGGGGCCATGGAATACGAGCTGGCTCGACGGCTGGTACCGGACGAGATGTGGAGCGTGGTCGAACCACTGCTGCCCGGTTTCACGGGACGCCGGCAGGGCGGGGGTACGGCACCGCTGAACGAACGGCGGACCTTCACCGCGGTCGTCTACGTCCTCGCCTCCGGCTGCACCTGGCGGCAGTTACCGCCCTGGTTCGCCGTCTCGGCGGCCACAGCACACCGCCGGTTCATCGCCTGGACGCGGTCGTCCCTGTGGGACCGCCTGGAAGAGGCCGCCGCCGGACATCCCGACGAGCCGTGGATCCACGACATCGCGACCGCGGCCCACGCGAGACGTGCCTCGCGGGCGGATCCCCGGGGCTCGTAAGACCCACCACGTGAGATGCCCGTAATGACCGACATGACGGGCCATACGACCGAGGCAGCGCACCGCCCGGTTCACCCCGCACGCGACGCCGGAACGCCGGGGGCCGCGCGCACGGTCACCAACCGTGACCGTGAGGGGCGCGACAGAGCGTGATCCACGCGGTCCGGCGGGCGCGTATGTCGCGCCTCCTGTGGGGAACCACCGTGCGTGTTCAGCGCCTTGGGCTCGTGTCCGCCGGGGTGCGCAGGCCCTCGCGGTGGGCCCGGGCCGTGACCATCAGGCCGTCCAACGCGTCCCGGGTCCGCACGAGTTCGTCGATGTACTCGGAGAGCCGGTCGCGCTCCTGCGCCATCCGCTCAAGAGCCGCGTCGGAGTTGCCCTCGCTGGGCGTGTCGACGCACGGCAGAAGCTCGGAAATCGTGCGACTGGACAGACCCGCTGTGTACAGGCGCTGGAGGAACCGCACCCGCTCCACCTCGGCATCCGTGTAATGCCGCTGCCCACTGGCGCTACGGCTGCTGGTCAGCAGCCCCTGCTCCTCGTAGTAGCGCAGCGACCGGACGCTGACGTCGGTACGCGCCGCAAGCTCGCCGATCCGCACCACTGCCTCCTTCGGTGAACCACGCCACACCGCTTGCCTCTGACATCAGTGTCAGGTTTTAGCGTAGCGCCGTGCCCGGCATTCAGGCACTCGATCCACCAAGGAGCCCGACGTGACGACGTTGTTCAGCAGCTACCGACTCGGCGACCTGACCCTGCCCAACCGGATGGTGATGGCCCCGATGACCCGTGTCAGGGCCGCCGCCGGCGGCCTTGCCACACCGTCCATGGCGACGTACTACGCACAGCGCGCGACGGCCGGACTGATCGTGTCCGAGGGCGTGCAGCCCAGCCTCGTCGGGCAGTCCAACCCGGGCACGCCCGGACTGCACACCGAGGAGCAGGCCGCCTCATGGCGCGCCGTGACGGACGCCGTGCACAGCAGCGGCGGACGGATCTTCGCCCAGATCATGCACGGCGGCCGGGTCTCGCACCCCGACACGACCGGCCACCAGCCCGTCGGCCCCTCGGCGATCGCCGCAGTGGGCGACGTCTTCACCCCGACCGGCCCGCAGCCCGCGCCGGTACCCCGCGCGCTGGACACCGCCGAGGTGCCCGAGCACGTCCAGGCGTACGGCGCGGCGGCCCGCCGCGCGATCGACGCGGGCTTCGACGGAGTCGAACTCCACGGCGCCAACGGCTACTTGATCTCCCAGTTCCTGTCCTCCAACGCCAACTTGCGCACGGACGGCTACGGCGGCACGATCGCGGGCCGGATCCGGTTCGCCGTGGAGGCCGTGGAGGCGACCGCGGACGCGGTCGGGGCGGCCAGGACGGGCATCCGCCTCTCCCCGGGCGGTGGCTTCTGGGGCGTCGAGGAGAGCGACGCACTCGCCCTCAACACCGCCCTGCTGACGGAGCTGTCCCGCCTCGGACTCGCTTACGTCCATGTGGAAGCGACCACGGACGAGGAGGTGCTCACGGGTCTGCGCCGCGTCTGGCCCGGGACCCTGGTGGTCAATCCCGTCCTCCCGATGGGCCCCAAGCAGACCGGCCGCGACGAGGCCGACCACTGGCTGGGCCTGGGCGCCGATCTGATCAGCTTCGGCCGCGGCTTCCTGGCCAACCCCGACCTCGTCGAACGTCTGCGCATCGGCCTGCCGATCGCTCCCGTCGACGAGGCCACGTACTACCAGGGCGGCGACGCCGGCTACCTCACCTATCCGGCCTATCAGCACACGGCCTGACGGGGACGGCGCCCAGCGCGGCGGGCGTGAGCGTGACATCGTCGGGCAGCGGATGGACGGTCAGCGTCCGCCCCCACCGAGTGCCCGCCCCGCGGGCACTCACCGCCCTGACTGTGCGGCAGACTGACGGCCATGGATCTGCGACTGAAGGACCGGGTGTACGTCATCACCGGAGGCACGCGCGGGCTCGGCCTGGCCACCGCGCGCGCTCTCGTCGCCGACGAGGCGAAGGTGGTGGTCAGCGGCCGTTCGGAGGAGTCCGTCGCGAAGGCCACCGCCGAGCTGGGCCCGAACGCGGCAGGGGTGGCCGCCGACAACGCCGACCCGTCGGCCGCCGCCCGCCTGGTGGCCGCCGCCCGGGAGCGGTTCGGCCGCCTCGACGGCGTCCTGATCAGCGTGGGTGGCCCGCCGCCCGGTACGGCCGCCTCCACCACCGACGAGCAGTGGCGGGCCGCCTTCGACTCCGTCTTCCTCGGCGCGGTCCGGCTGGCCCGCACCGCGGCTGCCGAGCTGGGCGAGGGCGGCGTGATCGGCTTCGTCCTCTCCGGTTCGGTGCACGAGCCGATCCCCGGCCTGACCATCTCCAACGGGCTGCGTCCGGGACTCGCCGGGTTCGCCAAGTCCCTCTCCAACGAGGTCGGCCCGCGCGGGGTGCGGGTGGTGGGCCTGCTCCCGGGCCGTATCGCCACCGACCGCATGACCGAACTCGACGCGGCCTCCGGCGACCCCGATGCCTCCCGCGCCCGCAACACCGCCACCATCCCGCTCGGCCGCTACGGCGACCCGGACGAGTTCGGGCGCACGGCGGCGTTCCTGCTCTCGCCGGCCGCGTCGTATGTGACCGGGGTGATGGTGCCGGTGGACGGTGGGGCGTATCACGGCGTCGCGTGAGGCTCCGACGAGCGGCCGGCGGCGTGCGCACGGGCGGCAAGGAAGACGTAGATCATCTCGGCTGACGGGGGAGCCTGTTGTGACGAATGCGGGGTCGGCGGAACTGCTGCTGGGCGGCATAGTCCTGGTGGGCGCCTCGGTGCAGTGGCTCACCGGTATGGGTTTCGCGCTCATCGCGGTTCCCGCGCTCGTTCTGGTAATCGGTCCCGCCCAGGGCGTGGTGCTCGCGAATTGCGCGGCCGGAGCCATCAGCATTGCCGGACTCGCGACAGGGTGGCGGCGGGTACGAATCGGCGCCATGGCCCCCCTGGTCATCGCCGCCGCGTGCACGGTGCCCGCGGGCTCATGGGTGGCCGCCCGGCTTCCAGAACCCGTACTGCTGGCCGGTGTCGGAATTCTGGTGACGGTGGCCGTGGCCATCGTCATGGGAGGCGTACGCATATCCGCGCTGACCGGGACGAGGGGCGCCGTGGCTGCGGGCGCCGTAGGCGGATTCATGAATTCCGCTGCCGGTGTCGGCGGGCCTCCGTATTCGCTGTACGCGGTGAATGCGGGGTGGACCGTCCGCGAGTTCGTGCCCAATGCACAGTTCTACGGAATCATGGTGAACGTCTTCTCGGTGGCCGCCAACGGTGCGCCGCGGCTGAGCGGGACGGCCTGGGGGGCGGCCCTGGCCGGGATGGTGGCGGGCGCCCTCATCGGCAGAGTGTTCGCATCGAGGATCCCGGAGCAGTGGATACGGCGGCTCATCCTCGCCCTGGCCCTGACCGGCGGTCTGACCGCGCTGGTCAAGGGGCTGCAGGGGATGGGATGAACACACCCGGCCCACTGCCCCGCGTGGACGTCGGCGGACCCGCCGCCGCCTGCGCCTGCGTCGGGCCCGTCCGGAGCACACCGGCCGGGATCATGTGCGCGCGCCCATCCGCTGGGGGCCGGCTGTAAGTCACCGCACTGGCCACCCGCTCCTCACTGATGGACCCCACCCGCGCGAAGCAGACCCTCGGCTGAAAGCCGACCGGGCCAAGCCTGCTGGAGGAACTGCGCACCGGTTCGTACGCCATGTCCTCGGCCTCCGACGCCGGCCTCCTGCTGCACGGGAGTCAGGTCAGCCCTGCCGGCCCTGCCCCTGGCCCGGCATGCCGCAACCGCCGCCCGGCATGCCTGAGGGAGCGCCACTCGGCTTGCCGGTGGGGGCACCGGGCGGCATGCCCGAAGGCGCGCCGGCAGGCGGGGAAGGCATGCCCGACGGAGCTCCGCTCGGCATGCCCGACGGGACGCCGGACGGCATGCCGGAGGGGGCGCCGGACGGCGGTCGGCACGCCTGCTGTCCGGAGGCACCCTTGCCCGAGGAGCCCGGGGACTTCGAGGAACTCGATGAGCCGGAGGAGTCCGAGGTCTTCGAGGACGAGGAGTCACCGGAGCCGCATGCGCTCAGCAGCAGGGGGGACAGCGCCAGCAGGACGACGGCGGGGACGAGACGTGCACGCTTCATGAAACAACTCCGCGAATGACGGTGAGTCCTGACTCGTGCACTCAACCAGCGGCTCTTGAGACGTGCCTGGGGCAGCACTGTCAGCTTGCTGTCAATGAAGGCCGACCGAGGCGAGGACGAGAAGATCGGGGAGCGCGTGCCATGCCTCGGCTCCCCGAGGCCATGCCTCGGGGAGCCGACATGATCCGGAAAGCACTGCCGAAGAGGTCCTGACAACGGCGTTGGGCTGTACTCGGCGGCTCCTGGCGGGCGAGTGCGGACAGGAATGGACAGGTCCCGGCCTCTGTCCAGCCTGGAAAGTGGACAGTGGCCCACACGACTCTGTGCGGCATGTACCTCAGACGCGCACAGACAGGCCCGGCGTCGGCCGCCCCTCGACCGGGTGCCGTGCTCGCGGCGCTCGCCGCGGGCCAGTTCATCATCATGGTCGCCACGTCGATCGTGAACGTGGCGCTGCCGCACATCCGCTCCGGGGTGGGCCTGTCGGACAGCGGCACCACCTGGGTGGTCAACGCCTACAGCCTGGCGTTCGGGGCGCTGCTGCTGGCGGGAGGGCGGGCTGCCGACCTGCTCGGCCGCCGCCGGACGCTGATCGCCGGTCTCGCCCTGTTCGCCGGTTCCTCGCTGGCGGCAGGGCTCGCCGCCTCCTCCAGCGTGCTGATCACCGCCCGAGCCGTCCAGGGTCTCGGCGCCGCCGCCATCGCCCCGGCCGCGCTTGCCCTGGCCATGGAACTGTTCCCCTCCGGCGCCGGACGGGGCAGGGCGCTGGGGGTGTGGGGCGCGGTCTCCGGCGCGGGAGGGGCGGCCGGCGTCCTGCTGGGGGGTGTCCTCACACAGGCGTGGGGCTGGTCCTGGATCTTCTACTCCGTCGCCCTCGGGACCGTACTGGTGCTGGCCGCCGTGGCGCGCCTCGTGCCACGGACGGCCGGCCGGAAGTCCGGGCGGTTCGACCTGCTGGGCACCGCCACCGTCAGCCTTGCCCTGACCTGCCTGGTCTGGGGGCTGACCACCGCACGCGACGCAGGCTGGACCGACACCCGTGTGCTGGGCTCCCTCGTCGGCGCCGTCGTGCTGCTCGCGGCCTTCGTCGTGATCGAGCGTCGCCGGCCGAACGCGCTGATACCGCCCCGCCTGTTCACCACCGGACGGGTCGCCACGGGCAACCTGCTGATGGCGCTGATGGGGTCCGTATGGATCGCCCTGTTCGTCTTCCTGTCGCTCTACCAGCAGCAGGTCCTGGGAATGTCTGCCCTGGCCACAGGTCTGGGTCAACTTCCCTTCGCCATGACCAACATGCTCGGCGCCACGCTGGCACCGCGGATCTCCCGGCGGATCGGCGCCGGGGCGACCGTGACCGCGGCACTGTTCACCGAGGCCGGCGGAATGCTGTGGCTGTCCCGGATCAGCGCCCACGGCAGCTACCTCACCGATCTCCTCGGCCCCATGAGCCTCATCGGCCTGGGCCTGAGCATCGGCTTCGTCCAGATGACCGCCCTGTCCGTCGAGGGCGTTCCCACGCAGGACGCCGGGCTGGCCGGCGGGCTGGTCAACACCACCCGCCAGGTCGGCGGTGTGATCGGCCTTGCCGCTCTGGCCACCCTGGCCGGCTCCGTCACCGCCCACGCGTCCGCCCGCCGGCCCCACCTCGAAGCCGTCGCCGCCGGCTACCGCGCAGCCTTCGGCGCCTCCGCCGCGATCCTCGCGGTCAGCGCGATCGTCGCGCTGCTCCTCACCCGCGGGGCCGGACACCGACCGACCTCGACCGCCAACGGCCGCCCGGCTTCCCAGCCGCAGACCTCCGACATCTGACGAATCCCCGGCCCGAGAGAAAGAAGAGAAAGCACCCATGATCACCATCGACGAGAACGCCCCCGTCGTCGTCCGTCTGAGCACCGAGATCGACGCCCCGATCGCGACGGTCTGGGAGCTGCACACCGACATCGCGGCCTGGCCCACCTGGAACACGGACGTCGAACAGGCCGAACTCGACGGGCCGCTGATGCCCGGCAACTCCTTCAGCTGGCGGACCCACGGCCTGGAGATCACGTCCACCGTACGCGAACTGGTCCCCGGCGAACGCATCGTGTGGGGCGGCCCTGCCGGCGGCATCGACGGCATCCACGTATGGACGTTCGAGCAGAGCGAAGGCCGCGTCGTCGTCCACACCGAGGAGTCCTGGAGCGGCGCTCCGGTCGAGGCAGCCGTCGACGACCTCGGCAAGGCCCTCCACGCCTCCCTGGAGAACTGGCTCGGATGCCTCAAGGCCCGTGCCGAACGACTCGCCTGACACCACACCACATTCACTCGGAGAAGAGATCCTCACCATGACCGCTGAGAAGAAGCCGTACCTGACCGGCCACTACACCCCCGTCGCCGACGAGATCACCGCCACCGAACTCACCGTCGAGGGCACCCTGCCCTCCGAGCTGACCGGCCGCCTGCTGCGCAACGGCCACA
>NZ_JBEYVV010000033.1:0-64252 GCF_040644155.1 Streptomyces sp. NPDC047022
CGTACACGGCCACGCTCGCGATCCCGGCGTCACGGCAGGCCCGGGCGACACGGACAGCGATTTCGCCACGGTTGGCGATCAACACCTTGCGCACGATGATTCACTCCCGATTCCGCTTGGAGTCATAAGCGTGTTCGACCGCGAGTGGCTCCAGCAATACACACCGGTGCAGGACTGGGTCCGGATCGGCAGTCGGAATCAAACGGTTTCCGGAACCGGAAAGCGGGAGGTCAGGAAAACGTCAAGTAGGCGGTCAGGAGAATGTCAAGTAATCGGACGGGAGAGCGCGGGAGGGCGCCGAAGAGTGTCGAGTGGGACGTCGGGAGGGGGTCCGGCAAGAGGGCGGAATCCGTCAGACTTCCGGTCGGGATCCGGGTCCGGTGGCGGGCCACCGGACCCGGAGCCGTGCCGAACGGGGTGCGGGCCGACGGATTCGGGCCAATCGGCGACCCGGCTGACCGGCGACCCCGTTGACCGGTGACCCGGCCACCCGGTCGCCTGTTTGCCTGCTCGCCAGTCCGTGCGGCCGTCAGACCGACGGCAGGGTCGTGCGGTACCAGTGGGCGGCCCGCCGGAAACCGGAGTGGAATCCGTCGCCCGGTGACTGGCCAAGGTCGGACCACAGGGCGGTGCCATCGAAGACGTGATCCGTCGTCAGCAGGTCGAGCCCGGACGCGGGCATCCCGTTCTCCGTCAGGATCTCGCGGGCCCGTTCGACGGTGAGATCCTCGCTCGGCCAGGGGATCCCCGCGCAGTCGGCGACGGCACGCAGGGCGCTGACCGTGCCGACGGGCTCCGGGTGAGTGGCGTGGTACACCGATGCCGACAGAGCGGAGCCGGGGGCGAGCGCGACCGACACCAGCAGCCGAGCCAGATCCGGCGCGGAGATCATCGACATCAGTGAGGTCCACCCCGCCACCGTGCCCGGCAGGACACGCAGGATCCGGGCGAGGCCCGCTCCCACCCAGCAGTCGCCTTCCCCGTAGACCAGATGGGGCCGCAGGACCACACCGCCGGCCGAGAGGACGGCGTTCTCGGCGACGGCGCGGGTGCGGGAGGTGACGGAACCGGGATTGCGTTCGAGTTCCGCGGGCAGGCTGCCGCGGAAGGTACCGCGCCCGTACACGGAGGCGGTGCTGAGCTGGACGATGCGGCGCACTCCGGCACGTCCGGCCTCGGCGACCAGGGCCTGTGTGCCGCGGGCGTTGACGGCCTCGTTGGCTTCGGCGCTGCCGCCGATCCGCGCCGCGCAGTGGATCAGTACGTCGGCACCGTCGCACACCCCGTGCAGGGTGCCGGGCTCGGCCAGGTCGGCCCGGATGTGACGGGCGCCGGGGACGGAGACGGACGGAGGGCGCCGCACATGTGTCATGAGGCTGAGCTCGGCCCCCGTCCGGGCGGCCTCGCGGACGACATGTCCTCCGATGAACCCGGACGCGCCGGTGATCAGGATGGTGGGCATCGGCACACTCCCCAAGGGCGGGCGGCCGGCTCAGTGGACGCCGGGACGCAGGACGAGTTCGGAGGTGAAGACGGTCTCCCCGCGCTGGGTGCCGCGCACCCGCACCTGAAGTTCGCCGCCGGGGCCGTGCGGTGCGGTCTCCGCCTCGATCCAGCACGGGGCGTCGAATTCGGCGTAGCGCGCGAAGTCGCTCGACAGGCTGAGCAGCAGCGCACCGGGCAACCCGGTCGCGGCATGGGCGGCTTGCCGCGCCGCCTCTATCAGCACCATGCCGGGTATGTGGTCGACGGGGTGGTCGAAGTAGGTGGGATGGGCGACGTCGACCCGTAGCTCCCAGAGGTTGCGCCTGCCCGGCTCCGGTGCGCCGAGGACGACATGCCGGGTGCTGCCGCAGCGCACGACGGACGGGTCGAGGGCCGGGGGCGGGGTGCGGTCGGTGGTGGTGGGGCGTTCGCCGCGCAGCCGTCGGTACACATCGGGTCGCATACAGCGGAACGCGGCCGTCGCCGTCGCGCGGGCCCCGCCCTCACGCAGCACGGTGACGTCGTAGCGCATTTCCTGGAGGGTGCGGCCCCGCCGGACGATGTCCCGGCAGACCGTGTGCATCTCGACCTCGGTGGGGACGGTGTCCGCGACGAGCACGGCCGGCTCGGCGTCGAAGGACATGTCCGACATCAGGAACTGGTGGCCGAAGGGGACATCGAACTCGGCATGGGCCAGCAGGGAGCCGATCTGGCGGACGGACTCGATCAGCAGCATCGGGTCCTGGTAGCCGTAGTCGGGGACGAACAGCGCATGGCTGCGCGGCCATTGGGCCCGGACCACGAATCCGGGCAGCTCGTCACCGCCGGCGGGGGTGGGTCCGGTTCCATGCCGGCCGGTGGGTCCAGCCTGTTCCCAGCCGGTGAGGAGGACTTCCGAGACTGCCGCGCGGTGCACGTATTCACGCGGAACCGTGGTGGTCAGTCCAGTCGACAGCCCAGGACGCAGTGCTTTCGGAGAAGGTGCCCGGTCGGTGAGATGCGGCATATGCGCGCTCCTGTCTGTTTCCGGGCAGGGGGCAGGGGGTAGCAGACCTGGTGTCGCCATCCCGCCCCCCGCGACCGACGATCTACTCCGCAACAACCTACAGACAGGTCGGTTCGCTTTTTCAAGTTAAGTTTGTGTGACCCGGACTAGATGCTGTGACCACCTAGATTCACCGGCTTCGGTTCGCCTCGCGGTGTCGTACGGGTGTCCGACTCGATGGATGCGGGCGCGTTGTTTGCGCCCGGGCTGCAAGAGTGTCGTGACGGCGGGTGCCCATGTCGTGCCTGCTCGGCGTCTGTGCAGGTTGTGCGGACGTGCCCCGGATCCGTAGGGCGTGGTCGGGGAAGGCGGAGTTGGCGATGGTGATTTGCGCGGTGGCTTCGATGTGTCGCCGCGATCGGCTCCGCTTCCGGTGTGCGGGGGCGAGGTCAAGTGCGACACGCGCATGTTCCTGACTGCTTCTTCTCCGCTTCCTGTCCGTATGCCGCCGGACGCACGCTCCCCTGTGAGCGTACGGGTTGTCCAGGATTGGGTAGATGGAAGTGTGCCGTCGGCCGGATCACGATCGGTCGGCCGAGGCCGATATGCCCTCGTGATGCCATCCAGCCCGGCCGAGGCGACTTGCCCTTTTTGTTCGCATCCTCGGAGGAGAAGCCGACGGGCATGTATGGTTCCGCCCGGATCGACGGCCCTGCCCTGGATGCCTCTGAGGCAGCACTCAGGGGGAACGAATCGGTCAAAAGACTGGAAAGTCCATGAAGAAATTGCCTGACACGGACGTGACCGGCTGGTTGCCGTGATGTGTCAGGTCTCGCAATCCATTGACAATCAGACAAGTCTGTTTGATACCGTCCGGGTCGCGAGCCTTCAACAGTCCGTGATGGCCTGGATGTGTATCAGGGGGAGCGAATGAACCGGCACAGCGCAGAACTCCTCGAAACCTCGCCGGGGCGCCGACTCCCACACGCCCCGGCAGCTGCGGCGAGGAATGCCGCCGCCTCGCCGGGCGCGCCCCCGGAGGGAGCGCTCAACGTCCTGGTCGTCGAGAACGACCAGCGGGCCGCGGACACGCTTCTGCAGGGCCTGGCCCGGCAGGGCTACACCACCCGCAGTGTCGCCACCGGCGCCCAGGCGCTGCGCTGTCACCGCGACGTCGATCTGATACTGCTCGACCTCGACCTGCCCGATCTGGACGGCCTGGAGGTGTGCCGCGGCATCCGCGCGGTGGCCGACACGCCGATCATCACGGTCACCGCGCGCAGCTCGGAACTCGACCGCGTGCTCGGCCTCCAGGCGGGTTCCGACGACTATCTGGTCAAGCCGTACGGCTTCCGCGAACTGCTGGCACGGATGGAAGCGGTGATGCGGCGGGTGCGCTCACAGCCGGCCGTCGCCCGGGTCATCACCCACGGGGCCCTGGTCATCGACGCGGGCGCCCGCGTGGCCACCCTGGAAGGGCAGCCGCTGGATCTGACCCGCAAGGAGTTCGACCTGCTTTATCTGCTGGCCTCGCAGCCCGGCACCGTCATCCCGAGGCGCCAGATCATGGCCCAGGTGTGGGACGACGCGTGGTCGCCGCGCGGCCGCACGGTCGACACGCATGTCGGCACCCTGCGCAGCAAGCTCGGCTCCGGCGACTGGATCATCACCGTCCGGGGCATCGGCTTCCGGCTCGGGCACCCCTGAGCTCGGGCACCCCGGCGGTACCTGTTCGCCTCCCCCGCGTGTCCGATGCGCCCGCCGGTCCGTCTCCGCCCCTCGCCTGTCCTGTCCCCGCCCCGTCCGGTTGTGACAACGCACCCAACCTGACGTTACGGTACAGACAAGTCTGTTGAATTCTATGGGCGGGGTAAGAACTGGCATGGCTCAGCAGGAACGCGGCAAACGCTCACGACGGTCGATCCTGGAGGCCGCCGCCCAGGTCTTCGACGAGCGGGGCTACGACGCCGCCAGCACCAACGAGATCCTCGCGCGCACCGGCCTCACCCGAGGCTCCCTCTACCACCACTTCCCGTCCAAGGAAGCCATCGCTCTGGCCCTCGTCGAGGCCCACGCCGAAGCCCTGGAGGCGCCGGAACACCCGGTGAGGGTCCAGTCCGTGATCGACCTGACGCTGGAGTTCGCCCGGCGCCTGCAGCACGACCCGGTGCTGCGCGCGAGCGTGCGCCTGAGCATCGAGCAGACCTCCTTCGCCTATCCGCCGCAGGCCGCCTACGAGCAGTCCAACGAGACCATCCTGAAGCTGCTTCAGGAGGCCGAGAAGCGGGACGAGATACTGCCGGGCGTGGACGTGCGCGAGGCCACGGCGACGATCGTGGGCTCCTTCACCGGCCTGCAGATCATGTCCCAGGTGTATACGAACCGCGAGGATCTGCCCGAACGCGTAAGCGTCTTCTGGAAGTTCTTCCTCCCGGGTCTGGCCACCCCGGGCCTGATCAGCCGACTGCGTACGACGCTCCCGCCGGGCTGACGCGCTGTGCCCGGAGCGCGGCGCGTGCCGGCCGCCGGTCCTTCTCAGCCGGCGCTCCGGGCCTTCTCGGCGTGCCCAGTGTTCCCGGCGCTCTCCGGGTTCCCGGCGTTCTCGCGGTTCCCGGCGCTGTCATCGGTGTCGTCCTGGCCGAACAGAGGCCGCATCAGATCCCACAGCCGGTGTGAGGTCTCTCCGGCCCACCAGCCCGGATCGGAGTGGCCCAGGGACTCGATGCCGGCGGCCACCACCACGGACAGGTCCGCCAGGTCTCCCGCAGGTCCGGCGCCCTTCTTCTGTGTGTCGGCGACGCGCCTGCGGACGAGCGCCAGCAGGTCGTCGCGCAGGCGTGGAGGCCCGGCCGACCCGTCGGCCGCCAGCTGCATCCCCGCGCGGACGACCGTCTCGGTGCGAAGGGCCTCGCCGAAGGCGACGAGGAACCGCTCGGGCGCGTCCGCCTCCGGTCCCGCGAACGCCTCCTCGGTGAGTGCCTGGACCCGCAGACGGGCCTGCTCGTACACGGCCGCCGTGAGAGCGGAGGTCGAGGGGAAGTGGTGGTAGAGCGCCCCGCGGCTGACCCCGGCCCGTCGGCAGATGTTGACCAGCCCCGCGTCCGACAGCCAGCCGTCCGCTATGAGTTCGGCGGTGGCACGGACGAGTGCTTGCCGGGTCTGCTCGGACCGTGCCTGCATCGGTTCGCACCTGCCTTCTCGTCGTACGGCTGACTCTCTGCGGCTGTCTACGGCTCTGCAGAGGCCTTATCGTCCCTATGGGTTTCTCTTCCACGGCACGTGGCTTGCATGCGGGCGCGTGAGTGCTCCGGGCCCGCGCGGCGGCATGAATCATACAACCATGCCTGTTTTTGGCGACCCCTGAGACCGAGGTTTCCTTTACTTGATCTTCGTGCGGAGGCGACCCCCTGTCCTTGCTGGTGGTTGTTCGTAAATGTGCTCGACGGGCTGGGGTTTGAAGCTCTCGTCAATCAGACAGGCTTGTTTGGTAATCCGGGCGGGCGACCGGTAGAACCAGCGGAGCGTCACCATGTGAACCGTTGCGGTCACCCACACACCGCGCCGACCGCGAACCGTCGCCCGCGGGTTGTCCACAAGCACCTTGTCCACAGGGGCTGACGCCCCCCGGCCTCCCACCTGTACGGTCGTCCGCGGTCGATGTTCGTAACGACGGCGTGAACAACGGGGGAGGCGGTCGCCATGACCGAAACCGGTGCAGAGACCGAAGTGACGGTGCCGCGGCAGGCGGCCAGGATGTCCGGGGTACGGGGCTTCGCCCGATGGCCGGTTCAGGGCTCCCCCAAAGAAGAGGGCAAGGCGATTCGCGCACGGGTGCGACGCCGGGCCCACGCCGAACTGGCCCTCGACGCCGACCGCCCGGACGCGGTCACCGCGGTCGAGGAGTCCAGCCGAGACCGGATCCCCGAGCTCACCCCCATACGCGTCGGCCGGATGGCCGCGACCCCCTTCGCGTTCCTGCGCGGCTCGGCGGGCCTCATGGCGTACGACCTCGCACGCACCCCGATGACAGGCATCGACGCCCAGATCTGCGGCGACGCCCACGCGGCCAACTTCGGTCTGTACGCGGACGCACGGGGCGGCCTGGTCATCGACCTGAACGACTTCGACGAGACGGTGCCCGGCCCCTGGGAGTGGGACCTCAAGCGTCTGGCCACATCCCTGGTGCTCGCCGGCCGTGAAGCGGGCGCCGACGAGGACACGTGCCGGCAGGCGGCCTACGACACGGTGGGCGCGTACCGGCGGACGATGCGCCTGCTGGCCAAGCTCCCCGTTCTGGACGCATGGAACGCGATCGCCGACGAGGAACTCGTCTCCCACACGGACGCTCACGACCTGCTCGGCACACTGGAGAGAGTCTCGGAGAAGGCACGGAACAACACGAGCGGACGGTTCGCGGCGAAATCCACGGAACCACACGAGGACGGCGGCCGCCGCTTCGTGGAAGCACATCCGGTGCTGCGCCGCATACCGGACGCCGAGGCGGCGGCCGTCGCGGCATCACTGGAGCACTATCTGACGACGCTGTCCGAGGACCGCCTCCCGCTCCTGGCCCGGTACGCCGTGCACGACGTGGCGTTCCGCGTGGTCGGCACGGGAAGCGTGGGCACGCGCTCCTATGTGGTGCTGCTCCTCGACCACCGTGGCGAGCCGCTGATCCTCCAGGTCAAGGAGGCACGTCCGTCCGCCCTGCTCCCCCACCTTGCCACCATCGGCCGCCAGGTGCCGGAAGTGGAACACGAGGGCCGCCGGGTCGTCCTCGGCCAGAAGCGCATGCAGGTCGTCAGCGACATCCTGCTGGGCTGGACATCCGTGGACGGGCGTCCTTACCAGGTACGGCAGTTCCGCAACCGCAAGGGCAGCGTCGACCCCGCCGCGCTGGCCGCCGACCAGATAGACGACTACGCCCGGATGACGGGCGCGCTGCTGGCCCGGGCGCACTCCCACAGCGTCGACCCGCGCCTGATCTCCGGCTACTGCGGCAAGAACGAGGAACTGGACGAAGCCATGGCCGCCTTCGCCATGTCCTACGCGGACCGCACAGAGGCAGACCACGCCCATCTGGTGTCAGCCGTGCGGACCGGGCGCGTTGCGGGGGAGATGGGGGTCTGAGGACGGGGCGGGACAGGCTGGAGCTCGTCGGGCGTGATTCATGCAAGGTGCCGTCGCGGGAATGGCGCCGCGGACGTGACTTACCCTGGTGCGGTGACGCCCGAAGCCGAGCAGAGCGAGTCCCAGTCCGCTGCCGAGGAACCGGTCGCCCGGGGTGCCGGGTCCCATGAAGGTGCGGACACCGGTGCCGAGGAGTCGGCCGCCGCCGGGTCCGGCGCGGGTGCGGACGGTGCCACGGCCGGGGCGCGCCCCGAGGAGCGGCTGGAGCGAGCCGTGCGGGCCGCCGAGCAGGCGCTGATCGAGTACGAGATCGCCGTGGAGACGTTCCGCGTCGAGGTGGAGAACTTCTCCCGGCTGCACCACCAGAAGCTGGGGCCGATGTACACGCGCCTCGACGAGCTGGAGGCGGAGATCGCCGAGGTGCGGGCCGCCCGCACCGGGGACCCCGACGACATCCGCCGCGCGCACGAGGCGCGTGCCCGGGTCATGCCGATGCCGGGCGTCGATGAGCTGTTCCACGGCTGGATGGACTCCGAGGAAGGACTGTTCCCGGAGGCCGAGGCGATGCTGACGGACCGGCCCGTGCGGTCCCCGCAGCGGGTCCGCCCCAGCGATGAGGCCCGCAAGCTCTACCGTGAGCTCGCCCGCAAGGCGCACCCGGACCTCGCTCAGGACGAGGGAGAGCGCGTCCGCCGTGAGGAGTTCATCACGCGTGTCAACGCCGCCTACGCCCGTGGTGACGAGGCGCTGCTGAGGGAGCTGTCCGCGGAGTGGGCCGCGGGCCCCGTGCCCGAGGAGCGTGGGCCGAGCCGCGCCGAGGAGCTCTACGCCCGGCTCGAGTGGCTTGCCCAGCGCAAGGAGATGCTCACGCTTCTGGCGCGGGAGCTGGAGGAGAGCGCCATCGGCTCCATGCTGCGGCTCGCGTCCGACGACCCCGACGGCCTTCTCGACGAGATCGCGGAACAGCTGCTGGCGCAGGTCTCGGAGAAGGAATCCGAACTGGAGCAGCTGCGCGGCTGAGCCGGTCGTGATGCGCGCGGTCCCGCCCCCCCGGGGCCGGAGCCGGGGCCGGGGCACGTTCGGGCGGTCGTCAGGTAGCGTCGGGGTATGCATTTCGGAGCTGGTGTGCCCACGGTGGAGGTCACGGACCTCAAGGACGACGACTTCCTGCTGGACGTCCGCGAGGACGACGAGTGGCAGGCCGGTCACGCTGCGAAGGCGCTGCACATCCCCCTCAGTGATTTCGTGTCACGGTACGGGGAGTTCACCGAGGCGGCGCCGCAGGACGGCAGGGTCCATGTGATCTGCCGCTCCGGTGGCCGTTCGGCCCAGGTGGCGATGTATCTGGTCCAGCAGGGCATCGACGCGGTGAATGTCGACGGTGGCATGCAGGTCTGGGCCGCCGCGGGCCGCCCTGTCGTGGACGACAGGGGCGAGCCCGGCTTCGTGCTGTAGTCCGGCGGCCGCCTTCCGGGCGGCGGGTGCCGTCCGCTCACCCCAGGGGGTGCGCGGCGAGCAGGTCGCCCAGCGCTTCCTCGTGTGCGGCTGCCGGGCCGAGCGAGAGCTCCAGGTGCTTGGCCCAGGCGTGGTACCGGTGCAGCGAGTAGTCGGTGTCGGCGCCGAAACCCCCGTGCAGGTGCTGCGCGGTCTGCACCACGCGGCGTACGCCCTCCGACGCCCAGATCTTCGCCACGGCCACGTCGCCGGCCGCGGGCAGTGCACCCGCGGTGCGGGAGCTGATCCGCCACGCGGCCTGCCAGAGTGTGGCCTCCATGGCCCGCAGGTCGATGTACCGGTCGGCGGCCTGCACGGCCACCGCCTGGAAGGTGGCGATGGGGTGGCCGAACTGTTCCCGCTTGCCGGTGTACTCGCTCGTCATGCGCAGGACGGCTTCGCCGAGACCGAGTGCGAGCGCGCAGGTCCCGGTGGTGAGCAGAAGGCGCAGCCATTCCCAGGCTCCCTCGGCCTGGATCACGTATCGCGGAGCGATATGCGCGGATTCAAGGCTTATGTCGGCGAGCCGCTCTCCGGTGGTGGAGAACTGTTCGGCCAGGGCGACGCCCTTGTGCGTGCGGGGTACCAGCGCGAGGAGGGGGAGTCCTGTGTCGTCGGCGTGTGCGGGTACGAGGATGGTGTCGGCGGTGTGGGCCCAGGGCACTGAGGTCTGTGTCCCGTCCAGCGCCCATGTGCCGTCCGCGTTCCGTCGTGCGGCCACAGCGAGTTCGGCCGGGTCGTGTCCGCTGCGACCGTGCGCCGCGACCGTCAGGACGTGTTCCCCGCGGCCCGACCGGGCGAGCAGTTCCTCCTTCAGTTCAGGGCTGCCATAGGTCTGTACGGCCGCCGCCGCGGCGGTGTTCTCCAGCAGGGGTACGCGGGCGAGTGTCTTCGCCGACTCCCGCAGCACCAGGCAGAGGGCGATGGCGTCGAGGCCCGCGCCGCCGTACCGCTCGTCCAGGAGCAGGCTCAGCAGGTCGGCGTGCGCGAGCCGCGTCCACAGCGGGCGGTCGAAGTCGTCGGCGACGGCGCCCGTGGTCAGGGCGGGGCTGGGCACCGCGTCCGGTGCGGTCCCGGCGAACACGGCCTTCGCCGCTTCGAGCGCCGCCTGCTGCTCCTCGCTGAAGGTGAAGTCCACGGCCTGTCCTCCTGGCGGATCCGCTGATCTGACGGAGCGTCAAGATAGAACAGGTTCTGGGAGAAGGGAACGGCCGGGCGGTGTGCGCGTCGGCAAAGGGCCGTCCCCGCACCCCGACGAACCCGTGTCATCCGTCGTCAGCCACCCCGCTCACCGGTCGAAGTCCAGCTCCACCGTCTCCGTCACCGGATGCGACTGGCAGGCCAGCACATATCCCGCGTCCGTCTCCTCCGGTTCCAGCGCGAAGTTGCGGTCCATGCGCACCTCGCCGGAGACCAGGAACGCCCTGCAGGTACCGCACACCCCGCCCTTGCAGGCATAAGGCGCGTCCGCACGGTTGCGCAGCACCGTCTCCAGCAGTGACTCGCCGTCCTGGACGGGCCAGGTGCCGCCGCGTCCGTCGAGCCGCGCGGTCACCGTGCTGTGCACGGGGGCCGGTATGGACGGCCCCGCCGTGGTCCCGTCGTCCACATGGAAGATCTCCTCGTGGATGCGAGCCCGCGGCACTCCGAGGCCACGCAGTGTCCGCTCTGCGGACTGCACCAGCCCGAACGGTCCGCACAGGAACCAGCCCGCCACGCTCTGCACCGGCAGCAGCGCCGGCAGGAGAGCTGACAGCCGCTCCTCATCCAGGCGCCCGGAGGGCAGCCCCGCCTGCTGTTCCTCCCGGGAGAGCACCGTGACCAGCTGGAACCGCTCGGGGAAGCGGTCCTTGAGGTCGGCGACCTCTTCCAGGAACATCGTCGAGGCGGTCGTCCGGTCGCTGCGGACGAGGCAGAACCGGGCCTGGGGTTCCCGCGCGAGCAGCGTCGCCGCGATCGACAGCACGGGAGTGATACCGCTTCCGCCGACGACGGCCGCGTACAGCCCGGCCGCGGGCTCCAGGGTGAAGCGGCCCGCCGGTGTCATGACGTCCAGCTCGTCTCCGACCGCGATCTCCTTGAGCGCGTAGGCGGAGAACGCCCCGCCCTCGACCAGCCGCACTCCGACGCGCAGGGTGTCCGGGCCTTCCCCGTCCGGTGCGGGTGCGGCGGAGCAGATGGAGTAGGTGCGCCTGACCTCCGTGCCGTCGACGGTGCGGCGCAGAGCCAGGTGCTGGCCGGGCGAGTGCCGGTAGTCCTCGCGCAGCGCTGGGGGCACGGCGAAGGTGAGGGCCACGGAGTCGTCGGTGAGCCGGTCGACCGCGGCCACCTGGAGCGGGTGGAAACGGGCCATCACAGCTCCTTGAAGTGGTCGAACGGCTCACGGCAGGCCAGGCAGCGGCGCAGCGCCTTGCACGCGGTGGACGAGAAGCGGCTCAGCAGTTCGGTCTCGGCCGACCCGCAGAACGGGCAGTGCACCGGGCCCTCCGGCTCGGGAGAACCGGCAGCGGTGCGGGTCGGGCCCAGCTCCACGGAGACGGGGCCGGATTGCCGGTGCTGTGCCCGCGGGGGTGCTATCCCGAACTCCCGCAGTTTGCGGCGCCCCTCCTCGGAGATGTCGTCCGTGGACCAGGCGGGGCTGAGCACGGTGCGCACGACGACATCCCGTATGCCGTGTTCATGCAGCACCCGCTCGATGTCCATGGACATCGCCTCGATCGCGGGGCAGCCCGTGTAGGTCGGGGTCAGCTCGACCTCGACGGCGTTCGTTCCGCGCACATGGACCGCGCGCAGGACGCCCAGTTCCTCCAGGGTGAGTACGGGCAGCTCCGGGTCGAGGACGGAACCGGCGAGCCTGCGCAGTTCCTCTTCGAGGGCCGTGGCCCGGTCCGTGGTGGTCACCATGACGCCCCCGGGTGGCTGCGGTGCAGATGCTGCATCTCGGCGAGCATCCGCCCGAAGGATTCGGTGTGCAGGCCCTGCCGCCCGGCGCCGGCGGTCCACGCACCGGACCGCGGTCCCTCGGGGACGTCCAGGGTGGCCCGCCGCAGGACGGCGCTCACCGATTCGAGCCAGGTTTCGTTCATCGCGGTCCAGTCGACGTCCAGGCCCTCGACCGGCTGGAACATCTCATCTGTGAACCGCCACAGCGCCTCGCACGCGCGCCGCATCCGTTCATGGCTGACGTCCGTGCCGTCGCCGAGCCTCAGGGTCCACTGCTCGGCGTGGTCCTGGTGGTAGGCGACCTCCTTGACCGCCTTGGCCGCGAGAGGGGCGAACCCGCTCTCACCGGCCGCCAGCTGGGTGTACAGGAGCCGCTGGTAGGTGGAGAAGTACAGCTGGCGGGCGATGGTGTGCGCGAAGTCGCCGTTGGACTGTTCCACCAGCTGCAGATTGCGGAAGGCGCGTTCCTCCCGCAGGTAGGCGAGCTCGTCCTCGTCGCCCGCCATGGACAGCAGGACCCGGGCCTGGCCGAGCAGGTCGAGGGCGATGTTGGCGAGGGCGACCTCTTCCTCGAGCACCGGCGCGTGGCCGGCCCACTCCCCGAGCCGGTGCGAGAGCACCAGGGCGTCGTCGCCGAGGGCCAGGGCTGCCGCGGTGTGCGTGGTGACGGTCACAGGTGCTGCACCCCCTCCGGGATCTCGTAGAACGTCGGGTGCCGGTAGGGCTTGTCGGCGGCCGGTTCGAAGAACGGGTCCTTCTCGTCGGGCGAGGACGCGGTGATCGCCGCGGACGGCACAACCCAGATCGAGACGCCCTCGCCGCGGCGGGTGTACAGATCGCGCGCGTTGCGCAGGGCGAACTCGGCGTCCGGAGCGTGCAGGCTGCCGGCGTGGGTGTGCGAGAGGCCGCGGCGGGAGCGCACGAAGACCTCCCACAGGGGCCAGTCGGTGTTCGTCATGCTGGTGTCGCTCCCGTTCCGCTGTGCTTCGCCGCGTGGGCCGCGGCGGCATCCCGTACCCAGGCGCCCTCGTCGTGCGCCCGTCTGCGCTGCGTGATCCGCTGTTCGTTGCAAGGGCCGTTGCCCTTGAGGACCCCCCAGAACTCCGTCCAGTCGATGGGGCCGAAGTCGTGCTGTCCTCGCTCCTCGTTCCACCGCAGCTGCGGGTCGGGGAGGGTCAGGCCCAGCGACTCGGCCTGAGGGACGCAGATGTCCACGAAACGCTGGCGCAGTTCGTCGTTGGAGTGCCGCTTGATCTTCCAGGCCATCGACTGCGCGGAGTGCGCCGACTCGTCGTCGGGCGGGCCGAACATCATCAGGGACGGCCACCACCACCGGTCCACGGCATCCTGCGCCATCGCGTGCTGCTCCGGGGTGCCCTTGCTGAGGGCGAGCAGCAGCTCGTATCCCTGGCGCTGGTGGAAGGACTCCTCCTTGCAGATGCGGACCATCGCACGGGCGTAGGGGCCGTATGAGCAGCGGCACAGGGGGACCTGGTTTGTGATCGCGGCGCCGTCCACCAGCCAGCCGATGGCGCCGACATCCGCCCAGGTCAACGTGGGGTAGTTGAAGATCGACGAATACTTCTGGCGGCCCGTGTGAAGCTTGTCGAGCAGTTCGTCGCGGCTTGTGCCGAGCGTTTCGGCCGCGCTGTACAGATACAGCCCGTGGCCGGCTTCGTCCTGGACCTTGGCCATCAGGATCGCCTTGCGGCGCAGTGAGGGCGCGCGCGTGATCCAGTTGGCTTCCGGCTGCATGCCGATGATCTCGGAGTGCGCGTGCTGGGCGATCTGCCGGACCAGGGACGCGCGGTAGGCGTCGGGCATCCAGTCGCGCGGTTCGATGCGCTCGTCGGCGGCGACGGTGGCGTCGAACAGGGCCTCGTGCGCCGCCGTGTCCGCTGGTGCCGTCCCGTCCGCGCGGGCCGTCCGGTGCGCTGCTGCTGTCGCCATGCGGTCCCCCTCGATCCTTGTCTCCCGACCGATCGTTCGGTTCGGCCGATTCAATGGTGTGACGAGGCGCCGTAGGGTGTCAACCGCTGTGGATAACCTCCGGACCTCCGCCGGGCCGCTGAGGCCAGAGGGGCTGTGCGGTACGGGCGGGCCTGAGTACCGTTCCGGTGCACATGCCGTGTCGTGCTGCGAACGGGTGATGCGCTCACGGCGCAGACGGCAGGCGCCGACCCGGTGCGGAGGCATGGGACGGCGCCGTATCGCGCGAAGCTCGGGAGACGGGGCTGGATGGACACGTACGACAAGGGGCCGGAGGCGCGGCGTGAACAGCCGGGCGGTTCCGGCGACCCGGCGTCGCGCCTGCCCGGGGGCGAACCGGCGTCGCGTCCGTCCGACGGAGACCGGGTGCCGGACCCGCACGAGGGAGATCCGGCGTCACGCCTGCCCGAGGACGCCCCGGCATCGCACCCGCTCCTGGGCGCCCCGGAGGCGGTGGACGAGCCGCCCCCGTCCCCGTCGTCCCCCGCCGGAGTCGGCGACGGCCCGCAGGCGGGTGCTCCGCGCGCCGGCGTGGGCGCTCTGTCGCTCCGCTACCAGATCGGCGCCGCGCTCGCCCTCGCGGTGGTCGCCGTCGCCGCGAGTGTGCATCTCGTGATGGTGTTCCTGCACGTCGCCCCGGCGAACACGGTCACCAGGGAGCACGCCGCGGTGATCGACGACTGGATCTACCCCGAGTTCGAACAGAACTGGAAGCTGTTCGCGCCCAACCCGCTGCAGCAGAACATAGATGTCGAGGTCCGCGCCGAGGTAAGCACGGCGGACGGCGGTGAGCGGACCACCGGCTGGTACGACCTCTCCGCCCTGGACGGCGCCGCCATCGACGGCAACCCGCTGCCCAGCCACACCCAGCAGAACGAGCTGCGCCGCGCCTGGGACTTCTACACCGTCTCGCACGACGGCCAGAACCGTCCGACGGGCCCGCGCGCTGCCCTCTCCGAGGACTATCTGCGCCGCCTGGTCACACTGCGCCTCGGCCGCGAGCACGCGGCCGTCCGGGGCGAAACCCTCGAACGCGTCCAGGTCCGCTCCCGCACCACCAATGTGCCGCCCCCCAGATGGAGCGGCCAGAAGGCCACCACCACGCCCGTCTACCACGCGCTGCCGTGGTGGCCGCTGCCGGACGGAGAAGCGAAGGGGGCGGGCGCGTGATGAGCAGGTTCGCCCTTGGCGTCTCACGCGCCGTCGGCCGCGTCACCGAGGCCGCCCTCGGGCCGTACCAGACCGCGGTGGTCCGCATCGGTTTCGCCGCCACATGGCTGCTGTTCCTGCTGCGTGAGTTCCCCCACCGCCAGGAGCTGTACGGACCCGACGGGCCATGGAGCTGGGACCTGGCCCGGCGGCTCATCGCGGACAACCACGCCTTCACGGTCCTGATGTGGTCCGACAGCCAGTCGTGGTTCGAGGCCGTGTACGCCTTCGCGGTGCTCTCCAGCGCCCTGCTGCTGCTGGGCTGGCGGACCCGCACCATGTCCGTGCTGTTCATGGTCGGAGTGCTCTCGCTGCAGAACCGCAGCGTCTTCGTCGGCGACGGCGGGGACAACGTCATCCACCTGATGGCGATCTACCTGGTGTTCACGCGGTGCGGGCGGGTCTGGTCGCTGGACGAGCGGCGCGCTCGCCGTGCGCGTGCCGCTCGGGCACGCGGCGAGAGCCCGGCGGCCGACCGGGCGGGACCCGCCCTGTGGACCGTGCTCGGCCTGGTGCTCGCTGTGGCGACGGGCGCTGGATGGCTGGCCGTCGGCTGGCTGGTCGTGTTCTGGGCGCTGTGGGCGGTGCAGGGGCTGTGGTGGTGCGTGGGCAGGCGCGCCCCGCGCTCGGAGTTCCGCATCCTGCTGGACGTGATCGCCAATCTGGTCCACAACGCGGCCCTGCTCGTGATCATGGCCGAGGCATGCCTGATCTACTCGACCGCCGGCTGGTACAAGATCCAGGGATCCGCCTGGCAGGACGGCACCGCGGTCTACTACCCGCTTCACCTGGACGACTTCTCGCCCTGGCCCGCCCTGTCCGACCTGCTGTCCTCGCATGGCGTGATGGTGCTGCTGGTGACCTACGGGACGGTCATGGTGCAGGTCGCGTTCCCGTTCACGCTCCTCAACCGGCGTGCGAAGAACGTCCTGCTCGCGATCATGATGACCGAGCACGCGGTGATCGCCGTGGTCCTCGGGCTGCCGTTCTTCTCGCTCGCGATGATCGCCGCCGACTCCGTGTTCCTGCCGGTGTCCTTCCTGCGCCGGATGGGCGGATGGGCGGCACGCGCGGGCGGGCGGCTGGTTCCCGGAGGTGCCCGTGCCGCGCTGCCCGGACCGCGCGGGGAACCGGCACCCGCCGGGGAAGGGGAAACGGCTGCGCCCACGTCCGCGAGCCCGGCGGCGTAAGGGCGCACGGGCCCCCTGGCCTGGGCTTGCGATCGCGCCGCCCACGACTGGCGGACGGTCCGCCCGGCCCGCGCCGCACGTAGGCTGCACCGCATGACGGAACCGCCCGCCAGTGCCGCCGACCCGCTGAGCATCTGGCACACACGCGCCGACACCTGTGTCCTGCTCGACGGATTCCACGCGCTCAAGCACGCGGTGCGTTTCCACGCCCGTGTGCCGGTGGCCGTCACGACCAGCCGACAAGCGGTGCTCGCCCTGGCCGGCGAACTCGCCCCCGATGTGCGGAACGCCTTGGACGGGCTCCTGACAGAGGTCTCCGAGGGCACCTACCGGTCTCTCGTGCCGCGCCCGCACCCCACCGCCGTCGCCGCGCTCGCCGAACGCCCCTCGCGCGAGGCCAACCTGGAGACCCTGCGGCGCACCCCCCGCGCTGCTCCCGTGATCGTCCTCGACAACCCGCGCAACCTGGGCAACGCGGGCGCGGTGATCCGGCTGGCGGCCGGCTTCGGCGCGATCGGTGTGGTCACGACGGGCACGCTCGACCCCTGGCACCCCACCGTGGTCCGCGGCGGGGCTGGGCTGCACTTCGCGACCGCGGTTGAGCGGCTGTCCGTGGCCGAACTGCCCCCGGGCCCGCTGTTCGCGCTGGACCCGGAGGGCGACGACATCCGCGGGCTGAAGCTCCCTGACGAAGCCGTGCTCGCGTTCGGCTCCGAGCGCACCGGACTGTCCGCGGAGCTGCGCGCCCGCGTGGACCACCTGGTGTCCCTGCCGATGCGCCCCCAGGTCTCCAGCTACAACCTCGCGACCAGTGTGGCCATGACGCTGTACCACTGGAGCGCCACCGGGGGCGCACCTGCCTAGTGCCGCGACAGGCAACGTCCGCCCCGTCGCGACGCCCGGCACATGCTCTCGCCGCACCGGACGCCGCTCCTTATCGGGCAGACGTTGCCTGCCGCAGCACTGGTCGGACCTACGCCTCCCGGCGCACCTCGACCACGCGGAAGCGGTTCGCCACGAACGCCCCGTCGCACAGGGCCGCGTTGGCCGCCGCGTTGCCGCCCGAGCCGTGGAAGTCGGAGAAGGCGGCCGTCTGGTTGACGTACACCCCGCCCGTCAGGTTGAGCGAGAGCTGGGCGCACTCCTCCAGGCAGGCCTCCTCGACCGCCTGCTCGACCTCTTCGCTGGTGGTGTACGCGCCGACGGTCATGGCGCCCTTGTCCCTGATGGTCCGGCGCAGCAGCTCCACCGCGTCGGAGGCCGAGTCGACCGCGACCGCGAAGGAGACCGGGCCGAAGCACTCGCTCATGTAGGCGGCTTCCGCGTCCGGCTTGGCGTCGTCGAGCTTGACGATCACCGGCGTACGGACGGTCGCGCCCGGGAAGTCGGGGTTGGAGATCTCCCTGGAGGCCAGGGCAACCTCGCCGAGCCCGGCTGCGGCCTCCAGACGGGCCTTGACGTCCGGGTTCACGATCGCGCCCAGCAGCGCGTTCGCGCGGGCGTCGTCGCCGAGCAGTCCGTCGACCGAACGCGCGAGATCGGCGACCACCTCGTCGTACGACTTCGGGCCCTCGTCGGTGGTGATGCCGTCCCGCGGGATCAGCAGGTTCTGCGGGGTGGTGCACATCTGGCCGCTGTACAGCGACAGCGAGAAGGCCAGGTTCGAGAGCATCCCCTTGTAGTCGTCCGTCGACTCCACGAGCACCGTGTTGACGCCGGCCTTCTCGGTGTAGACCTGAGCCTGGCGGGCGTTGGCCTCCAGCCAGTCGCCGAACGCCGTCGAGCCCGTGTAGTCGATGATCCGGATCTCCGGGCGCACCGCGAGCGTCTTGGCGATGCCCTCGCCGGGGCGCTCGGCGGCCAGCGTCACCAGGTTCGGGTCGAAGCCCGCCTCGGCGAGGACCTGCCGGGCCACCTGCACAGTGAGCGCGAGCGGCAGCACCGCGCGCGGGTGGGGCTTGACCAGGACGGCGTTGCCGGTGGCCAGGGACGCGAACAGGCCCGGATATCCGTTCCACGTCGGGAACGTGTTGCAGCCGATGACAAGCGCGATGCCCCGCGGGACGGGCTTGAACGCCTTGGTGAGCGCCAGCGGGTCGCGCTTGCCCTGGGGCTTGGTCCACTCCGCGGTGTCCGGCGTGCGGACCTGCTCCACGTACGCGTACGCCACCGCCTCCAGGCCGCGGTCCTGCGCGTGCGGGCCACCGGCCTGGAACGCCATCATGAACGCCTGGCCGCTGGTGTGCATGACGGCGTGCGCGAATTCATGCGTCCGGTCGCTGATGCGCTTGAGGATCTCCACGCACACCACGGCGCGCATCTCGGCGCCCGCGTCGCGCCACGCCTTCTGGCCCGCACGCATGGCGGGCAGCAGCACGTCGAGGTCGGCGTGGGGATAGGTGACCCCCAGCTCAAGGCCGTACGGCGAGGTTTCGCCGCCCGTCCACCCGTCCGTGCCGGGCTGGCCGAGGTCGAGGCGGGTGCCGAGAAGGGCGTCGAAGGCGGCCTTGCCCGCCGCCGCGTCCAGGCTTCCGTTGTCTCCGTATGCCTTGGGGTGCTCGGGGTGCGGGGACCAGTAAGCGCGCGTGCGGATCGCTTCCAGCGCCTGGTCGAGGGTGGGCCGGTGCTGGGCGATCAGCTGGTGCGCGGTGAGTTCGGCGGCCATGCGGGACCAACTCCTCGTCTCTCGAGCTCTTCGTTGAACTCATGACCTGGGCAGGAACAGGCGGACAGGGTTAGAGTAACCGAACGATCGGTCGGGACAAGGGGGCCTGCCGGATCTGTGGAAAACCTCGTGCGGGAGGATCGCGCACATGACAGCACTCGACCTCAGCAGCCCCGTGGCCGTCGTGGGCACCGGCACCATGGGCCAGGGCATCGCCCAGGTCGCGCTGGTGGCGGGCCACCCCGTGCGGCTGTACGACGCCGCGCCCGGGCGCGCCCGGGAGGCCGCCGACGCGATCCTGACCCGGCTCGACCGGCTCGTCGAGAAGGGCCGGCTCGACGGAGCCGAGCGCGACGCCGCCCGGTCCCGGCTGCTGCCCGCCGAGGACCTGGCCGAGCTGGCGGACTGCGCGCTGGTCGCAGAGGCGGTCCTGGAGCGCCTGGACGTCAAGCAGCAGCTCTTCCGGGAACTCGAAGAGCTGGTCGACGACGACTGCCTGCTCGCCACCAACACCTCCTCCCTGTCCGTGACCGCCATCGGCGGTGCCCTGCGCAACGCGGGCCGCTTCGTCGGCCTGCACTTCTTCAACCCGGCACCGCTGATGCCGCTCGTGGAGGTCGTGTCGGGGTTCGCCACCGACGTCACGTCGGCCACGCGCGCGTACGAGACGGCCCGCTCCTGGGGCAAGACCCCGGTCGCCTGCGCGGACACCCCCGGCTTCATCGTCAACCGCATCGCTCGGCCCTTCTACGCGGAGGCGCTGGCCGTCTACGAGGCGCAGGCCGCCGACCCGGCCACCATCGACGCGATCCTGCGCGAGTCCGGCGGATTCCGGATGGGCGCCTTCGAACTCACCGACCTCATCGGGCAGGACGTCAACGAGTCCGTCACCCATTCCGTGTGGGAGTCCTTCTTCCGCGATGTGCGCTTCACGCCCTCGCTCGCCCAGCGGCGACTGGTCGAGTCGGGCCGGCTCGGGCGCAAGAGCGGACAGGGCTGGTACGACTACGCGGAGGGCGCCGAGCGGGCCGAGCCGCATACCGCGGAGAAGGCGCAGCCCCCCGCGTACGTCGTCGCCGAGGGCGATCTGGGGCCCGCGTCCGAACTGCTCGCGCTGATCCGCGAGGCGGGCATCACCGTCCGCGAGGACGAGGAGGACCACGGCACACGGCTGGTGCTGCCCGGCGGCGGCCAGCTGGCCCTCACCGACGGGCAGACGGCCGTCGAGCTGCGCGACGTCGTCTACTTCGACCTGGCGCTCGACTACCGCAAGGCGACCCGCATCGCCCTGTCCGCCTCCCAGGACATCTCGTCCAAGACGCTCGAAGAGGCCGTCGGGCTCTTCCAGGCGCTCGGCAAGGACGTCAGCGTCATCGGCGACGTGCCGGGCATGGTCGTCGCCCGCACGGTGGCCCGGATCGTCGATCTGGCGCACGACGCGGTCGCCAAGGGTGTGGCCACCGAGGAGGACATCGACACCGCGATGCGCCTCGGTGTCAACTACCCCCTCGGCCCCTTCGAGTGGAGCCGCAAGCTGGGCCGCAGCTGGGCCTACGACCTCCTGGACGACCTGCACCTGCGCGACCCCTCCGGACGCTACGCGCCTTCCCTTGCGCTCTACCGCCACGCGTACGCGTCCGAGAAGCGGGAGGGCACCTCATGACCACGGCAAAGCGCGACACGTACACGCCGGAGAGCCTGCTCTCCGTCGCCGTGCAGGTCTTCAACGAGCGCGGTTACGACGGAACCTCCATGGAGCACCTCTCCAAGGCGGCCGGCATCTCCAAGTCGTCGATCTACCACCATGTCGCGGGCAAGGAGGAACTGCTGCACCGCGCCGTAAGCCGGGCACTGGACCGTCTCTTCGGCATTCTCGACGAGGAGCGCGCCCGCGAGGGGCGCGCCGTGGAACGGCTGGAACACGTCGTACGGCGCATGGTCGAGGTGCTGATCTCGGAACTGCCGTACGTCACGCTGCTGCTGCGGGTGCGCGGCAACACCGGCACCGAGCGGTGGGCGCTGGAGCGGCGCCGGGACTTCGACCACCGGGTCGCCGGACTCCTCAAGGCCGCGGCGGCCGAGGGCGACGTGCGTCAGGACGTGGAGGTGCGGCTCGCGACGCGTCTCGTCTTCGGAATGATCAACTCGATCGTGGAGTGGTACCGGCCGGACGGGCGCGGCGCGGGTGCGCCGGAGGTCGCCGACGCGGTCGTACGGGTGGCCTTCTCGGGTCTGCGCGAGGACTGCTGAGGACCAGACCCGGGACCGAAAAAAACCTCGGGCCGGGCCGAGGACCTGCGGGCGGCGCCGCCGGTCGGCACCCGGCCGTCCGGCATCGGCCCGTCCGGACCGGCCCTGTCAGCAGCGCCCCGTCACCCGTCCGGCTCCAGATCCTCCTCCTCGAACACCAGCAGTGTGCGTGTGCTGAGCACTTCGGGGATCGCCTGGAGCCTGGTGAGGACCAGTTCGCGCAGCGCCCTGTTGTCCGGCGTGTGCACGAGCAGCAGCACGTCGAAGTCCCCGCCCACGAGCGCGATGTGGGAGGCGCCGGGGAGCACGCGCAGCTGTTCGCGGACCGTGCGCCAGGAGTTCTGCACGATCTTCAGGGTGACGTACGCGGATGTGCTCTGACCGGCGCGTTCGTGGTTCACCCGGGCCCCGAAGCCGCGGATCACGCCGTCCTCGACGAGCCGGTTGATGCGGGCGTAGGCGTTGGCGCGCGAGACGTGGACACGCTCGGCGACCGCCCGTATGGAGGCGCGGCCGTCCGACTGGAGGATCTGCAGGATGTCGCGGTCTATGGCGTCGAGGCGGCGTGGCGGCGGCGCCGCCGGGCTGTGCCCCGGTGGCTCGGCCATTTGTTCAGGTGCCATGCGCCCCCGCCTCCCTACCATGGACGTACTGCGTATATCTCAGGTTGTGGAGAACCGTTTGTCCACAGCCTCGAGGCGCCTGTAGCCAAAATGTGCCGACGACCGAACAATCGGTAGGTGAGGCGCATCACTCCCGTGGCGCGCCTGAAGCCGCTCCCACGAGGAGGTGCCGTCATGACGGTCATGGAGCAGCGGGGCGCCTACCGGCCCACACCGCCGCCCGCCTGGCAGCCCCGTACCGACCCCGCTCCGCTGCTGCCCGACGCACTGCCGTACCGCGTGCTCGGCACCGAGGCCGCCGCCAAGGCCGACCCGGAACTGCTGCGGCGGCTGTACGCGCAGGTGGTGCGTGGCCGCCGGTACAACGCGCAGGCGACAGCGCTCACCAAGCAGGGACGTCTGGCCGTCTACCCGTCCAGCACCGGGCAGGAGGCCTGCCAGGTCGCCGCCGCGCTCGTACTCGAAGAGCGCGACTGGCTCTTCCCCAGCTACCGCGACACTCTCGCCACCATCGCCCGGGGTGTCGACCCCGTCGAGGCCCTCACCCTGCTGCGGGGCGACTGGCACACCGGCTACGACCCGTACGCGCACCGCGTGGCCCCCCTGTGCACTCCGCTCGCCACCCAGCTCCCGCACGCCGTGGGCCTCGCCCACGCGGCGCGCCTGAAGGGCGATGACGTGGTCGTGCTTGCCCTGGTCGGGGACGGAGGCACCAGCGAGGGCGACTTCCACGAGGCCATGAACTTCGCCGCCGTCTGGCAGGCGCCGGTCGTCTTCCTCATCCAGAACAACGGCTTCGCGATCTCCGTACCGCTCGACAAGCAGACCGCGGCGCCCTCCCTCGCCCACAAGGCCGTCGGCTACGGCATGCCGGGCAGGCTGGTCGACGGCAATGACGCCGCGGCCGTGCACGAGGTCCTCGCCGACGCCGTGCGGCACGCGCGCGCGGGCGGCGGCCCCACGCTGATCGAGGCGGTGACGTACCGCATCGACGCCCACACGAACGCCGACGACGCGACCCGCTACCGCGGCGACACCGAGGTCGAGGCCTGGCGCGACCACGACCCGGTCCTGCTGCTGGAGCGCGAGCTGACGGAGCGGGGGTTGCTGGACGAGGACGGGATACGCGCGGTGCGCGATGACGCCGAGACGATGGCGGCCGATCTGCGCGCGCGCATGAACCAGGACCCCGAACTGGACCCGATGGACCTCTTCGCCCACGTGTACGACCGGCCCACCACCCAGCTGCTCGAGCAGGAGTTCCACCTGCAGGCGGAACTGGACGCCGAGGCGGCCGGACCGGAAGGAGCCGGCCGATGACGACCGTTGCCCTCAAGCCGGCCACCATGGCGCAGGCCCTCACGCGAGCCCTGCGCGACGCCATGGCGGCCGACCCGTCCGTGCACGTCCTGGGCGAGGACGTCGGCACGCTCGGGGGCGTCTTCCGTGTCACCGACGGGCTCGCCAAGGAGTTCGGCGACGACCGCTGCACGGACACCCCGCTCGCCGAGGCGGGCATTCTCGGCGCGGCGGTCGGCATGGCGATGTACGGCCTCAGGCCGGTGGTGGAGATGCAGTTCGACGCGTTCGCCTATCCCGCGTTCGAGCAGCTGATCAGCCATGTGTCGCGGATGCGCAACCGCACGCGCGGCACGATGCCCCTGCCGATCACCATCCGTGTCCCGTACGGGGGTGGCATCGGCGGGGTGGAGCACCACAGCGACTCCTCCGAGGCGTACTACATGGCGACTCCGGGGCTCCATGTCGTCACGCCCGCGACGGTCGCCGACGCGTACGGGCTGCTGCGCGCCTCCATCGCCTCCGACGACCCGGTCGTCTTCCTGGAGCCCAAGCGGCTGTACTGGTCGAAGGACACCTGGAACCCGCAGGAGCCCGAGACCGTCGAGCCCATAGGCCGTGCGGTCGTACGCCGTTCGGGCCGCACCGCCACGCTTCTCACCTACGGCCCGTCGGTGCCCGTGTGCCTGGAGGCGGCCGAGGCCGCGCGCGCCGAGGGCTGGGACCTCGAAGTCGTCGACCTGCGCTCCCTGGTGCCCTTCGACGACGAGACGGTGACCGCGTCCGTGCGCCGCACGGGCCGGGCGGTCGTGGTGCATGAGTCGACCGGGTTCGGCGGCCCGGGCGGGGAGATCGCCGCGCGGGTGACCGAGCGCTGCTTCCACCACCTGGAGGCGCCGGTGCTTCGGGTGGCCGGGTTCGACACCCCGTATCCGCCGCCGATGCTGGAGCGGCACCATCTGCCCGGCGTCGACCGGATCCTGGACGCCGTGGGGCGTCTGCAGTGGGAGGCGGAGAGCTGATGGCCCAGGTGCTGGAGTTCAGGCTGCCCGACCTCGGGGAGGGGCTGACCGAGGCGGAGATCGTCCGCTGGCTGGTCCAGGTGGGCGATGTCGTCGCCGTCGACCAGCCGGTCGTAGAGGTGGAGACGGCCAAGGCGATGGTCGAGGTGCCCTGCCCCTACGGAGGCGTGGTCACGGCCCGGTTCGGCGACGAAGGCACGGAACTGCCCGTCGGCGCACCGCTGCTGACGGTCGCCGTCGGCGGCCCGGAGGAACCGGCGGCGGAGTCCTCGGGCAACGTCCTGGTCGGATACGGCACGTCGGCGGCTCCCGCGCGGCGCGGCCGGGTGCGCCCGCCCCAGCCGGGCGCGCGGCCCGCGGACGGAGTCGCACGCCCGGCCCGGCACGGCGCCGGCCCGGCCCCTGCGGTCCGGGGCGCCCTGCCCTCCGAAGCGGCCGTCGGCCGCACACAGCACCATGACGCCGTCCTGGAGCGCCCCGACGGCCCTGTCCCGGTGATCTCCCCGCTAGTGCGCAGGCTCGCCCGCGAGAACGGCGTGGACCTGCGGCAGTTGGCGGGTTCCGGCCCGGACGGGCTGATCCTCCGGGCGGACGTGGAGGACGCTCTCAGGGCCGTGGCGGCCGGTGCGGGGGCTCCGGGCGCCACCGCGGGCATCCTGGCCGACGCGAACGGTGCCACGGCGGTCGCCCTCGCCCAGGCGGCTCCCCTCACGGTTTCGGCGGCCGGAACACCGGCCCCCCAACGAGGCGCGGCCGGATCCGGCGGCACCCGCATCCCCCTCAAGGGCGTGCGCGGCGCCGTGGCCGACAAGCTCTCCCGCAGCCGGAGCGAGATCCCCGACGCCACCTGCTGGGTGGACGCCGACGCCACGGAACTCATGCGCGCCCGTGCGGCCATGAACGCGGCCGGGGGACCGAAGATCTCCCTGCTCGCGCTGCTGGCCCGGATCTGCACGGCGGCGCTCGCCCGGTTCCCCGAGCTCAACTCCACCGTCGACACTCAGGCCCGGGAGATCGTCCGGCTGGACCAGGTGCACCTCGGGTTCGCCGCCCAGACCGAACGGGGACTCGTCGTTCCCGTCGTCAAGGACGCGCACATGCGGGACGCGGAGGCGCTGACCGCGGAGTTCGCCCGGCTGACCGAGTCCGCGCGGACCGGAACGCTCACCCCCGGGGACCTCACCGGCGGGACCTTCACACTGAACAACTACGGAGTGTTCGGCGTCGACGGTTCCACGCCGATCATCAACCACCCCGAGGCGGCCATGCTCGGCGTAGGCCGTATCGTCCCCAAGCCCTGGGTGCACGAGGGCGAGCTGGCGGTGCGGCAGGTCGTGCAGCTCTCGCTCACCTTCGACCACAGGGTGTGCGACGGCGGCACGGCGGGCGGCTTCCTGCGCTATGTGGCGGACTGCGTCGAGCAGCCCGCGGTGATGCTGCGCACCCTCTGACCCGGCACGCGACCGGCCACCCGTAGCGACGGCACAACGGCTCCGCGCGCGACCGACGAGCGCGGAGCCGGCCGGAGACGGCAGTGGCCGGCGCGGCGCCCATACTCGGGGCATGACCGAGTACGAGACGCCCGGCGGCCCCGGCGCCGGCGAGTACGACGCCGTCGTGCTCGCCGGGGGTGCCGCACGCCGGCTCGACGGGGCCGACAAACCCGGTGTGCGTGTCGGCGGACGCGCACTGCTCGACCGCGTGCTGGCCGCCTGCTCCGGCGCGGCCACCACGGTGGTCGTCGCCGACCCCAGACCCACCGCGCGCCCCGTGGTCTGGACACGCGAGGACCCGTCCGGCGCCGGACCGGTCGCCGCTCTCGACGCGGGCCTGAGGCGGACCACGGCCGCGCATGTCGTCGTGCTCTCCGCCGATCTGCCGTTCCTGGAGACGGCGACGGTACGACGGCTGCTGGGCGGCCTCGGAGAACGCGGCGCCGAGGGAGCGGTGCTCACCGACACCGACGGCCGCGACCAGCCCCTCGTCGCCGCCTACCGGAGCGCGGCCCTGCGCCGCGAACTGGCGCGGCTGGCCCGCGCACACGCCGGTCTGACCGGCCTTCCGCTGCGGCACCTGGTCGCAGGGCTCGACCTCACCCGTGTCCCCGACCCCGTCGCGTCCTTCGACTGCGACACCTGGGACGACATCGCCGCCGCCCGCTCACGCATCAGGGAGCATGGGCATGTGCTGGATGAATGGATTTCCGCAGTCAAGGACGAACTGGGCATCGACCTCGACGTCGACACCGCCGCCCTCCTCGACCTCGCCCGTGACGCCGCCCACGGAGTCGCCCGCCCCGCGGCGCCGCTGACGACGTTCCTCGTCGGCTACGCCGCCGCGCAGACCGGCGGCGGGCCCGAGGAGGTCGCCGAGGCCGTCAGGAAGGCCGCAGCGCTCGCCCTGCGCTGGGCGGAGGAGGCCGCCGGGGACGCCGCCGGAGCCGGGCCGGACGCCGGATGACCGGCGGAGGCGCCCAGGGACACCTGGACACCGGAAGCCTGGGCACCGGACGCCAGGACATCGAGGAACACGACGTGGAGGAGGCATTGGCCGTGGCCAACGACAGCGGGGGCCTGCGCCGTCCGCGTGAGGCCCGCCCCGCCCGTCCTTCCCAGGACCAGCACGATCTGGACCTGGAAGAGGCCCTCGCCCTCGTCCGGGACCCGGAGTCGCGCCTCGGCCCGGCGCCCGAGCCCGACTCGCCGGGCCGGCGACCCGAGGGCGGTACGCCCGGACCCGCGGCCCGCCCCGGGCCGCGCAACGGCATCCAGGAGTCCCTCGGGGACCAGGGCGACGATGCCGCGGCCCCCGCCGGGGCCACGACGCGACATCAGGCCCGCCACGACGCCACGCCGTGGCCCCGGGCCCGAGTCATCGCCGGACGAGCCGCTCATGGGGTGCCACTCGGGGATCCCGTCACCGTCCCCCTCGAGGCCGCCCTCGGCCTGGTCCTCGCCGCGCCCCTCGAAGCCCTGTCCGACCTGCCTTCCTTCGACACCTCGGCCATGGACGGCTGGGCGGTCGCGGGCCCCGGCCCCTGGGACGTACGGGAGGACGGTGTCCTCGCAGGCCACGCTGAGCCGGCGCCCCTCGGGGACGGGGAGGCGGTACGGATCGCCACCGGTGCGCGCATCCCGTCCGGCGCCACCGCCGTGCTGCGCAGCGAACACGGGCGGCGCGACGACAAGGGGCGGCTGCACGCCGCCCTCCCTCAGAGTCTCGGTTCCGCCAGGGCGGGAGGGACCCCAAGGGTCGTACACGGGCAGGACATCCGGCCGCGCGGGCAGGAATGCCACGCCGGTGACCAACTGCTTCCCCCCGGTGCCCAGGTCACCCCGGCGGTGCTCGGGCTGGCCGCGGCCGCCGGATACGACACCCTCTCCGTGCGGCCCCGGCCGTCGGTCGAAGTGCTCGTACTGGGGGATGAGTTGCTCACCGAAGGGATGCCCAGGGACGGCATGATCCGGGACGCCCTCGGCCCGATGCTCCCGCCATGGCTGCGTGCCCTCGGCGCTGACGTGCGGGCCGTCCGGGGACTGGGGGATGACGCCGAGGAGCTGTATCAGGCGGTCACGTCCTCGGCGGCCGACCTGATCGTCACGACCGGCGGCACGGCCTCGGGCCCGGTCGACCATGTGCATCCCGCTCTGCGCCGCGCAGGGGCCGAACTCCTCATCGACGGTGTGAAGGTGCGCCCCGGCCACCCGATGCTCCTCGCCCGCATCCGGGAGGACCAGCACCTCGTCGGCCTGCCCGGCAACCCGCTCGCGGCCGTCTCCGGCCTGCTCACGCTCGCCGAGCCACTGCTGCGGGGCCTAGGGGGTCGTCTGGCCCCGGAGTCCTGCACGCTGCCCGTGCGGGACGCGGTGCACGGCCACCCCGACGACACCCGGCTCATCCCCGTCGCGGTCCATGCCGACCATGCGGTGCCGCTGCACTACCACGGCCCGGCCATGCTGCGCGGTATCGCCGCCGCGGACGCCCTCGCGGTCGTACCGCCGGGCGGTGCCCTGCCGGGGCAGGAACTGGAACTGCTGCATCTGCCGGAGGCCTTGGCGGGATGAGGTTCCCGTCTCCCGGATCCGGACTCGGCAGATGAGCGTGTGGCGGGCCGGAGCCGGCGATGTTTCACGTGAAACGTCCGGTTCGGGAAGAGACGGTGCAGACCGAAGCCGTGACGGAGACCGTACGGCGACCGTCGGGGAGGGCCTCTCGGGCGTGGCGTCGGCTCTGGTGAGAGGCGGTCGCGGCACGACGAGTAGCGTCCTCTCCATGTACGCGATCACAATTCCTGAACCCGGTGGGCCTGAGGCGCTGGTGTGGGCCGAAGTCCCCGATCCCGTCCCCGGCGAGGGCGAGGTGCTGGTGGATGTCGTGGCCGGTGCCGTCAACCGCGCTGATGTCCTCCAGCGGCAGGGCTTCTACAACCCGCCGCCCGGTGCCTCCCTCTACCCAGGACTTGAGTGCTCGGGGCGGATCTCCGCACTGGGTGACGGTGTCTCGGGCTGGGCCGTCGGTGATGAGGTGTGCGCGCTGCTCGCGGGCGGTGGTTACGCCGAGAAGGTGGTCGTCCCGGCGGGGCAGCTGCTGCCCGTCCCCCAGGGACTCGATGTGCGGCAGGCGGCCGCACTTCCCGAGGTGACCTGCACGGTCTGGTCGAACGTGTTCATGGTCGCCCACCTGCGTCCTGATGAGACGCTGCTCGTGCACGGCGGCACCAGCGGTATCGGCACCATGGCGATCCAGCTGGCCAAGGCGCTGGGCGCCAGGGTCGCGGTCACCGCGGGCAGCAAGGAGAAGCTGGAACGCTGCGCGGAACTGGGCGCGGACGTGCTGATCAACTACCGCGAGCAGGACTTCGTGGAGGAGATCCGCGAGGCCACCGCCGGGGAGGGCGCCGACGTCATCCTCGACAACATGGGCGCGAAGTACCTGGAGCGCAACATCCAGGCGCTCGCGGTGAAGGGGCGGCTCGCGATCATCGGCATGCAGGGCGGGACGAAGGGCGAGCTGGACATCAACATGCTGCTGCGCAAGCAGGCGGCGATCACGGCGACCTCGCTGCGGGCGCGTCCGCTCAGTGAGAAGGCGGTGATCGTGGCGGCGGTGCGCGAGCACGTCTGGCCGCTGGTCGCCTCCGGCGCTGTCCGCCCGGTCGTCGACCGCGAGCTCGCGATGAACGAGGCGGCCACGGCTCACCGCGTGATGGAGGAGAGCGGGCACATCGGGAAGCTTCTGCTGGTGGTGCCGTAGACGAGTTGCAAGCTCTGAGCGGATCACTCCCGGCGCAGGCGCAGGGCCAGCAGCGCCAGCGCCAGGCCGGTACCGACGAGGACCAGGCCGCTGCCGAGGGGCAGGATCTCCACCACGGGTTCCGAGGCAGCGGGCCCCCGGGCGGTGACTGCGGGGTTCTGCGATGCGGTGTGGGAGGCGGCCGGGTCGGCCACTGCCGAGGACGCGGCGCCGCTGGCGTCAGGGGTGCGGGTCGGGGAACCCGGCGGCGCCGACGGGTCCCGGTCCGTGTAGGTCGGCTCGTCCGTCTCGTCCTGTGTCTCGGGTTCGGGCCGCCCGGGTCGCAACCGCCCTTCTCCCGCCCAGCTGCCGGCGCGTGAGGGGTGGGGCGAGGGCCGGACCGGGAGGAGGAAGGAGAGGGGAACAGCGGGGTGCCCGGCGGCGGGCGGACCCGCGCGTCCCGGGGGCGCCGTACTGAAGGACGCCGTAAGCAGGAATGCCGCGGAGGGAGACTCCGTCAGCCGAGAGGCGAATACCGGCCGAGAGGCGGACACCAGGCGCGAGTCGGATGCCGGCCGAGAGCCGGAGATGGGGACGGACGCGGCGGATACGCCCGCGCCCAGGACGGCGGTCGTCGTGAGGACCGGCGGCAGAACGACCACGCGGAGTACGCGGAGTACGCGGAGTACGCGGAGTACGCGGAGTACGCGGAGTACGCGGAGTACGCGAGGTATACGAGGTATGCGGAACGCGGACGGCGTACACAGCCTTGAAACCATGTGTGTGACGACCTCCTCCCGTGTTCGGGCGGCAAGATCAACGGCTTCAGCGTCACATGGACCGCGGCGTCCGGCATCTCGGCGTACGGCCACGGAGCACCGAGCGGGGTCCGACTGGCGGACACCGCAGGGTGGATCACGCACTGCCGGGGGCACATGGCTGGTGTGATGTGCCGGTGCGAGAGAATGGCGGCATGGAGATGCCGAGGAACGACAGGTCGTCGGAGAACGCTCAGAGAATCCTGGTCGTGGGCCAGGACGGAATGGCGCTCGGTGGCGCCGGAGACGATGACTCCCGCGAGATCCCGGTGACGGAGCAGGTGGAGCAGCCCGCGAAGGTCATGCGTATCGGTAGCATGATCAAGCAGTTGCTGGAGGAAGTGCGCGCGGCTCCTCTGGACGAGGCGAGCCGGCAGCGCCTGAAGGAGATCCACGCCAGCTCGGTGAAGGAGCTGGAGGACGGCCTCGCGCCCGAACTCGTCGAGGAACTCGAGCGGCTCTCCCTGCCCTTCACGGACGACGTGATCCCGAGCGACGCGGAACTGCGCATCGCTCAGGCGCAGTTGGTGGGCTGGCTGGAGGGTCTCTTCCATGGGATCCAGACCACGCTGTTCGCCCAGCAGATGGCGGCGCGGGCGCAGTTGGAGCAGATGCGCCGTGCACTGCCTCCGGGTGTCGGGATGCCCGACGGCGAGGAGGACCCGCACACGGGAGGCCGCTCGGGCGGCCCTTACCTCTGAAGACCCCAGGTCATGCGATGGCCCGGCAACCTTCGCGGTGCCGGGCCATCGTGTTGTGTCAGGCGCGGGTCACGACGGATTGCCCGTCGACACGTTGAGCACGATCTCCGGCATGTTCTTCGGGTCGACCTCCGTATCGGCGGCCGGGAACTGGTCCATGACCGTGCCCTCGCCGTACGTGTTCTCGTCGACGTACTTGATCTGCATCGACCAACCGGCGGCCTGGAAGCACGACTTGACGGACTTGATGTACTTGAAGGTGAAGTCCGGCAGCTCGATCTTCTTCGGGTCGTTGTACGACTTCTCCGGATCGGTGCACTTCGCCGTGTCGATCGTCTTCGTCGGGTCCGGGCCCTTGTGGGCGCTGACCACCGTCGGGGACGGGCTGTCGGTGCCCTGGCCGTGCACGTCGTCGCCCCCGCTCTGCAGCGACAGGGCCGTGATCAGTCCGGCGATCGCGACCAGGGCGACCACCACCGAGCCGATGACCACGGCCCGGTTGCCCTTCCGCCCGCTCGCGGCGGGCACGGGAGCCGGCTGGCCGAGGTTGTACGGCGGCGGGGTCGGCGCCGGCTGGGGCCCGTACCCGGCCGTCTGCGGCGGCGCCGGGTAGCCGCCCTGCTGCGGGTAGCCGTACGACGGCGCGGGGGCCGGGCTCGCGTAGGGGCCCGGCTGGTACGGCGTCTGCACCGGGCTCGCCGTAGCCGGCGTCTGGCCGACTGGCGGGAAGACCGCGGAGCCCACACCGGCACCGCTGGCGGTCTGCGCGCCCGCCACGATGCTCGGCGGGGCGGCCGTCACGGACGCGGCGACACGCAGGCACTCGTCGCGCATAGCCTCGGCGTTGGGGAAGCGTTCGTTGGGGTTCTTCTTCAGCGCGCGGGCGACCAGGGCGTCCACCGCGGGGGGCAGCGAACGGTTGACCGAGGAAGGAGCGACAGGCTCCTCCTGCACATGCGCATACGCGATCGCGAGCGGCGAATCCGCGTCGAACGGCAGCCGTCCGGTGACCAGTTGGAACAGCATGATGCCGACCGAGTACAGGTCGCTGCGCGCGTCCACGCCCCGGCCGAGGGCCTGCTCCGGCGACAGGTACTGCGGTGTGCCGACCACCATGCCTGTCTGCGTCATGGACGTGACCCCGGACTGCATGGCACGGGCGATGCCGAAGTCCATCACCTTGACCAGGTTCCGTTTGGTCATCATCACGTTGCCCGGCTTGATGTCCCGGTGGACCAGGCCCATCTCATGGCTGATCTCCAGCGCGGCCAGCACATCCGCGGTGATCTTCAGCGCCTTGTCGACGGGCATCGCGCCGTACTGCCGGATGTCCGCGTCGAGAACCGAGCCGAGCGGCTGGCCCTCGATGTACTCCATGACGATGTAGGGGGTCGTCAGACCGTCGAGCTCGTCCTCGCCGGTGTCGAAGACAGAGACGATGTTCGTGTGCGTGAGTTTCGCCACGGACTGTGCCTCGCGGCGGAACCGCTCGCGGAATGCCTGTTCGCGACCGAGTTCGGTGTGAAGCGTCTTGACGGCGACCTGACGGTCGAGGACGGCGTCGTACGCGAGGTACACCGAGGCCATGCCGCCTTCACCGAGCACGTCGCGCAGCTGGTAGCGGCCCCCGGCGACCGCTCGCCCCGCAAACCGGCCCTGTGCGCCGTCCTGGCTCATGTTCTGCGTCCCCCATCGGCGCTGCGGCGGCGGCTAGTTGCGCTCCCGCGGTCCGTGATCGATATTCGTGTCTACTGCGATCTACGCGAATGCTCCGTGATCGACTGGGCGTTCCAGCCAAGTCTGCCCCAGGGCAGTGACACGTCAAGCTCGGTGCCCGTTCCGTGACCGTACGCGAAGGAAGCGTCGCGCAAGCGTTACAGGGGGCGTACGGGCGGTACACGGAATTTGCATCCGGAACCCAGCCCGATGTTTGATGTCCGGTCCATCTCGATTCCATCTCGGACCGGTGCCGCGCGCGGAGCCTGTAGCGTGGCTCGACGGAGACCGTAACAACACCGCGCGGACCGCGGACAGAAACGACGGCGAGGACCGATGGCACAGACGCAGAGCGCCCAGGGCCCGTCCGACCCCGAGTCGACTGGCGGCGGGATGTCGGACGCTCCGGAGATGTGGGGCAACGGCGGGCTGGTCGGCGACGGCCGCTACCGGCTGACCCACAGACTCGGCCGTGGTGGCATGGCCGAGGTCTTCGCGGCCGAGGACGTGCGTCTGGGACGGACCGTCGCGGTCAAGCTGCTCCGCTCCGACCTCGCCGAGGACCCGGTCTCCAAGGCCCGGTTCACGCGCGAGGCCCAGTCGGTGGCCGGCCTCAACCACCACGCGATCGTCGCCGTGTACGACTCCGGCGAGGACTTCGTGGGCGGCCAGTCGGTGCCGTACATCGTGATGGAGCTGGTCGAGGGCCGTACCATCCGCGATCTGCTGCTCAACGCCGAGGCCCCCGGTCCCGAGCAGGCCCTGATCATCACCTCCGGCGTCCTGGAGGCGCTCGCCTACTCGCACCAGCACGGCATCGTGCACCGCGACATCAAGCCGGCGAACGTCATCATCACCAACAACGGCGCCGTGAAGGTGATGGACTTCGGCATCGCGCGCGCCCTGCACGGGGCGTCCACGACGATGACGCAGACCGGCATGGTCATGGGCACCCCGCAGTACCTGTCGCCCGAGCAGGCGCTCGGCAAGGCCGTCGACCACCGCTCCGACCTGTACGCGACGGGCTGTCTGCTGTACGAACTGCTCGCGCTGCGGCCCCCCTTCGTCGGTGAGACGCCGCTGTCCGTGGTCTACCAGCATGTCCAGGACATGCCGGTGCCCCCGTCGGCGACCTCGGAGGGCGTGGCGCCGCCGGAGCTGGACGGGCTGGTGATGCGCTCGCTCGCGAAGGATCCGGACGACCGGTTCCAGACCGCCGAGGAGATGCGCGGGCTGGTCCAGTACGCCCTGCAGATGCTGTACGACCAGGGCGGTCACACGGGCACCTGGAACACCGGCCCGGTCGAGACGCACGGCGGGCGGCAGACCCCGGCCGGGGGCTTCACCGGCACTGCGGCGATGCAGCATCCCGGTACGCTCGGCACCGCGCAGATCCCGCAGCCGATCCTGCCCTCCGGTTACGGCGGCGGGGACGACGGCGGCTTCGAGGGCCACGGCAACCGGGGCAGCGGCCGCGGCAAGCTGTGGATCCTCGCGGTTCTCGCGGTGATCGCCATCGCTGCAGGCGTGGCCCTGGCGCTGAACAACACGGGCGGTAAGGGCAGCGGGACCGACAACACGCCGTCGCACGCCACCACGCAGTCCCACGAGGCGACGACGCCCAGCGATACGCCGACGGACGACACGACCGACCCGTCCACGAGCGATGCCACGGACCCGGGCGGCGACCCGGGCTACACGCCCTCGTACACGCCGAGCCAGAGCTACACCGAGGACCCGTCGCCCGCTCAGTCGACGACTCCGGACCAGCCGACCGGCCAGCCCTCCCAGTCGACCCCGTCGGGCGACCCCTCCCAGTCGCCGCCCGACGGTGGCGGCACCCCGGATCCGTCGCTGTCCGTCGGCGACCCCGGGGGCTCGCAGGGGCCGCTCTGACCCCTGGCGGGGCACTCCGGCCGCCGGCTCGCGCCGGCTACCTGTCACCCCGGGGGACTCGCGCAGGCCGCCGTGCGGTCGCTCCCGCCTGTTCGTCCGTTCGTGGCCGCAGGGCGTGGTTCCTGCCCGTAAGTCCGTCCGTCCGTGGTCACAGGGCGTGGTTCCTGCCTGTTCGTCCGTCCGTCCGGCGGCCACAGGGCATCGTTCCTGTCTGTTTGCCCATTCGTAAGGTCGCCGCAGGACGGCCTTTCCTGATCGTCGTCGGTCGGTCCTCATGCGTGTGAGCTGGGTCTTTTCACAGACAGTCGCATTCAGTCACATTTAGTGCGCCCGTGGACTTTGCGTGCCATGGACTGCGCCGAAAAGTCATGTCTTCCCGTGCTCCAGGTGAGCGGGATAACGTGCCGTTGTTCCGGCCCCCTGCAAGGCTGTGACCAGCATCTGTGCCCGACTTACTCGATTTACTTGGATATCCAAGCAAAATCCCAGGTCAGGAGGGGTTTCACAGAAATGTGGCGCACTGGGTAACGTGCCCTTTGCAGGGTGCTCGCCGGGGCACCTGTCACGTCTGTCTCGAACGATCGCACCCCACCCCGTGCGTCCGTGCGCTGCAGGCGAGCCGCTCTCAACGGCCCCCAGCGGGCCGAGGGACCCCCAGGCACCCGGCGAACCCGGGGGCCGGACCGACGGAGGAGCACACGTGACCGTGGAGAGCACTGCCGCGCGCAAGCCGCGACGCAGCGCCGGAAGCAAGGCCGGCACCACCGGCACCAAGCGGACCAGCCGCACCACGCCCAAGAAGGGCGCCGAGACGGAACTCGTCCAGCTGCTGACGCCGGAGGGCGAGCGGGTCGAGAACGCCGAGTACGACCGGTACGTCGAGGGCATCACGCCCGAGCGGCTGCGCGGTCTGTACAGGGACATGGTGCTGACCCGCCGCTTCGATGCCGAGGCCACTTCCCTGCAGCGCCAGGGCGAGCTGGGCCTGTGGGCTTCGCTGCTCGGCCAGGAGGCCGCCCAGATCGGCTCGGGCCGCGCCCTGCGCGACGACGACTACGTCTTCCCGACCTACCGTGAGCACGGGGTCGCCTGGTGCCGCGGAGTCGACCCGACGAATCTGCTCGGCATGTTCCGCGGTGTGAACAACGGCGGCTGGGACCCCAACAGCAACAACTTCCAGCTCTACACGATCGTGATCGGCTCGCAGACGCTGCACGCCACGGGCTACGCCATGGGCGTCGCCAAGGACGGCGCGGACTCGGCCGTGATCGCGTACTTCGGTGACGGTGCCTCCAGCCAGGGCGACGTGGCGGAGTCGTTCACGTTCGCCGCGGTCTACAACGCGCCAGTCGTGTTCTTCTGCCAGAACAACCAGTGGGCGATCTCCGAGCCCACCGAGAAGCAGACCCGCGTGCCGCTCTACCAGCGTGCGCAGGGGTTCGGCTTCCCGGGCGTGCGGGTCGACGGCAACGACGTGCTGGCCTGCCTCGCGGTCACCCAGCAGGCCCTGGAGCGGGCGCGCAACGGCGAGGGCCCGACCCTGGTCGAGGCGTTCACGTACCGCATGGGTGCGCACACCACCTCCGACGACCCCACCCGCTACCGCGGTGACGAGGAGCGGCAGGCCTGGGAGGCGAAGGACCCGATCCTGCGCCTTCGCCGGTACCTGGAAGCCTCGAACCACGCGGACGAGGGATTCTTCGCGGAACTCGAAGCCGAGTCCGAGGCGTTGGGCAGGCGAGTACGCGAAGCGGTCCGTGCCATGCCGGACCCGGACCACTTCGCCATCTTCGAGAACGTGTACGCGGACGGGCACGCGCTCGTCGACGAGGAGCGCGCCCAGTTCGCCGCCTACCAGGCGTCGTTCGCGGACGCGGAAGGGGGACAGTGACATGGCCGAGAAGATGGCACTGGCCAAGGCGATCAACGAGTCGCTGCGCAAGGCTCTGGAGTCGGACCCCAAGGTCCTGGTGATGGGCGAGGACGTCGGCAAGCTGGGCGGCGTCTTCCGTGTCACCGACGGACTGCAGAAGGACTTCGGTGAGGAGCGGGTCATCGACACCCCGCTCGCCGAGTCGGGCATCGTCGGCACGGCGATCGGCCTGGCGCTGCGCGGGTACCGCCCGGTGGTCGAGATCCAGTTCGACGGCTTCGTGTTCCCGGCGTACGACCAGATCGTCACGCAGCTGGCGAAGATGCACGCGCGCTCGCTGGGCAAGGTCAAGCTGCCGGTCGTCATCCGTATCCCCTACGGCGGCGGCATCGGCGCGGTCGAGCACCACAGCGAGTCCCCCGAGGCGCTGTTCGCGCACGTGGCCGGTCTGAAGATCGTCTCCCCGTCGAACGCGTCGGACGCCTACTGGATGATGCAGCAGGCCATCCAGAGCGACGACCCGGTGATCTTCTTCGAGCCGAAGCGGCGCTACTGGGACAAGGGTGAGGTCGACGCAGAGGCGTTCCCCGGCCCCCTGCACAAGGCGCGCGTGGTGCGCGAGGGCACGGACCTGACGCTCGTGGCCTACGGCCCGATGGTGAAGCTGTGCCAGGAGGTCGCGGCCGCGGCCGAGGAGGAGGGCAAGTCCCTCGAGGTGCTGGACCTGCGTTCGGTCTCCCCCGTGGACTTCGACTCCATCCAGGCATCCGTGGAGAAGACCCGCCGCCTGGTCGTGGTGCACGAGGCGCCGGTGTTCTTCGGCTCGGGCGCGGAGATCGCCGCCCGCATCACGGAGCGGTGCTTCTACCACCTGGAGGCCCCCGTGCTGAGGGTCGGCGGCTACCACGCCCCGTATCCGCCGGCGCGGCTGGAGGAGGAGTACCTGCCGGGCCTCGACCGGGTGCTCGACGCCGTCGACCGCGCCCTGGCGTACTGAGGAGAAGGTCGTGACGACGATGACTGACGCGTCCGTGCGTGAGTTCAAGATGCCCGACGTGGGCGAGGGACTCACCGAGGCCGAGATCCTCAAGTGGTACGTGCAGGTGGGCGACACGGTCACCGACGGCCAGGTCGTCTGCGAGGTGGAGACGGCCAAGGCGGCCGTCGAGCTGCCCATCCCGTACGACGGTGTGGTCCGCGAACTCCGCTTCCCCGAGGGCACCACGGTGGACGTCGGCACCGCGATCATCGCGGTCGACGTGGCCGGTGGCGCCCCCGCCGAGACGGCACAGGAGCCCGCCGAGGAGACATCTGCGCCTGTCGCGCAGGCCCCGGCGCCTGCCGAGGAGCCCAAGCAGCAGGGCCGCAAGCCGGTCCTCGTCGGGTACGGCGTCGCCGAGTCCTCCACCCGGCGCCGCCCCCGCAAGACGGCCGCGACGGCCGTGGCCGCTGAGGAGACCCTCCGGGCGGGCGCCGCGCTCCAGGGCGAGCTGAACGGGCACGGCAAGCAGCCCCGCCCGCTCGCGAAGCCGCCGGTGCGCAAGCTCGCCAAGGACCTGGGCGTCGATCTGGCGACGGTGATCCCATCGGGTCCGGACGGGATCATCACGCGTGAGGACGTCCACGCCGCGGTGGCGACCACGACGGCGCCCGCTGTGGCACCCGAGGCCCCCGCTGCCGCCGGGGCGCCGGCCGCCGCCCCGGCGCCGGCGCCGGTGGTGACGTACGACGGCGTACGGGAGACGCGTATCCCCGTCAAGGGTGTCCGCAAGGCCACCGCGCAGGCGATGGTCGGCTCGGCGTTCACCGCGCCGCATGTCACCGAGTTCGTGACGGTCGACGTGACCCGCACCATGAAGCTCGTCGAGGAGCTCAAGCAGGACAAGGACCTTCAGGGCGTGCGCGTCAATCCGCTGCTCCTGATCGCCAAGGCCCTGCTGGTGGCGATCAAGCGGAACCCCGACATCAACGCGTCGTGGGACGAGGCGAACCAGGAGATCGTGCGCAAGCACTATGTGAACCTGGGCATCGCGGCGGCCACTCCGCGCGGTCTTATCGTGCCGAACGTCAAGGACGCGCACGACAAGACGCTGCCGCAGCTGGCGGAGGCGCTCGGCGAGCTGGTGGCCACGGCCCGCGAGGGCCGCACGTCCCCGGCGGCCATGCAGGGCGGCACGGTCACCATCACGAACGTGGGTGTGTTCGGCGTCGACACCGGCACGCCGATCCTCAACCCGGGCGAGTCGGCGATCCTCGCGGTCGGTGCGATCAAGCTCCAGCCGTGGGTCCACAAGGGCAAGGTCAAGCCCCGCCAGGTCACCACCCTGGCGCTCAGCTTCGACCACCGCCTGGTCGACGGCGAGCTCGGCTCGAAGGTGCTCGCGGACGTGGCGGCCATCCTGGAGCAGCCGAAGCGGCTGATCACCTGGGCCTGACCACAGGGAGCCCGTACACGGCGAAAGGGGCCGGCCGCTTTCCAGCGGCCGGCCCCTTCGTGCCGTGCGTCAGGCCACGCGCGGTGTGTGCGCCGGATCAGACGGCGAAGCCGTAGTTCAGCAGCTTCTTCGCGTCGGCCAGGCGGTTGTCGGGCGAGGTGGACGCCAGGACCGCACCGATGATCGTCTTGCCGTTACGGGTCGCGGCGAAGACCAGGCAATACCCGGCCTCCGGGCCCGAGCCCGTCTTCACGCCCATCGCGCCGCTGTAGGTGCCCAGCAGCGGGTTGGTGTTCGTCCAGGTGTAGTAGCGGTAGCCGCCGCTCTTCGTGGTGGCCTTCTGCTGCGTGGACCGCGTGTTCACGACCGTGCGGAAGGTGGAGTTCTTCATCGCGCTGCTGGCGATTTTCGTCAGGTCGCGCGGCGTCGAGTAGTTGTTGCCCTTGCCGATGCCGTCGAAGGAATCGAAATGCGTGTTCTTCAGACCGAGGCTCGTGGCGGCGCTGTTCATCTTGCCGATGAACGACTTCACACGCGCGTCGCGTGAAGTGCCGGAGCCGAACTTGTCCGCGAGCGCGTAGGCGGCGTCGCAGCCGGAGGGCAGCATCAGCCCGTACAGCAGCTGCCGGACGCTGACCTTGTCGCCCACGATCAGGTGGGCCTGGGAAGCGTTGTTCGCGACGACGTAGTCGCTGTACGCCTTCTGGATCACGACCGTGGAGTCGAGGTTCAGGTTCGGCTGCGACAGCACGACCTTGGCGGTCATGATCTTGGTGGTGGAGCCGGTGGACAGCCTGCCGTCCATGCTCTTGTCGAAGAGGGTCTTGCCCGTGCTGTTGTTCATCACGAACCCGCCCTTGGCGGTGATCGAGGGCTTCGTGACGGCCTGGGCGGGCGCTGCGGTGAGGGCGCCGGTGGTGAGTACGGCGCCGGTGGTGACCGCTGCTGCTACGGCCCTGCGAACTCGCGCGCCCTTAATGCCGGTAATCAAATCGAACGCTCCGATTGCGTCTCTGATGCGCTGGAATGCATCCAAATGCCCCTGAAAAGCGGCGTGGTGACACTGCCGCCTCCTCGTCAGACTTGTGAGTAGCACAAAAGGATGTGCTGTTGCTGAGGAGGAATTCCGGTGCGGGCGGGGCGGTCCGCATCGTGGACGCCGGCCGTCATGCGTACGTGTTGTATCTATGATGTGCGCATGTCCTCGCTGCCCTCCGCCACCTCCGCTCTCGCCCCTGCTCCTGGTCCCGGTCCAGCCCTCGTCTCCGCTCCCGATAAGCCGTCCGCCAAGCAGCCGCCCGCCGCCGACCGTGTGTACGCGCATGTCAAACGAGGCGTCCTGGAACGCCGTTATGAGGGCGGGACACTGCTCACCGAGGGCGAGCTGGCCGACGCGGTCGGCGTCTCGCGGACACCGGTGCGCGAGGCGCTGCTGCGGCTGGAGGTCGAAGGGCTGATCAGGCTCTACCCGAAGAAGGGAGCCCTTGTCCTGCCCGTCTCCGCGCAGGAGATCGCCGATGTGGTGGAGACGCGTCAGCTCGTCGAGGAACACGCTGCCCGCAAGGCCGTACCCGCGCCGCCGGGGCTGATCGCCCGTCTCGAGGAACTGCTGCAGCGGCAGAGGGAGCAGGCAGCAGCCGGCGATCTGGCCGGAGCGGCGGTCACCGACCGCACCTTCCACGCCGAGATCGTACGCAGTGGCGGCAATGACATCCTCTCCCGCCTCTACGACCAACTCCGCGACCGTCAGCTGCGGATGGGGGTCGCGGTGATGCACTCGCACCCCGACCGGATCGCCAAGACGCTGACGGAGCACGAGGAGATCCTTCAGGCGCTGCGGTCGGGAGACGCCGAGGCGGCCGTCGCCGTCGTCCACCGGCATGTCAGCTGGTTCTCCAACCTTGCGCGGGGACAGGTGCGATGAGCTCCGGTTCCCTGAACCACCGCGCCGTGTCCCTGCCCGGGGACCCGCCAGGCGGTCGTCGTGCGGTCGCCGTGTGGGGCATCGGCGTGTCGGTCTACTTCGTCGCCGTCATCTTCCGGACATCCCTGGGCGTGGCGGGGCTCGACGCCGCGGAGCGCTTCCACGTGGGTGCCTCGGCCCTGTCCACCTTCTCCATCCTCCAACTGCTCGTGTACGCGGGGATGCAGATACCCGTCGGCCTGCTGGTGGACCGGCTCGGCACCAAGAAGGTGCTGGCCATCGGTGTCGTCCTGTTCACCGTCGGCCAGGTCGGGTTCGCGTTCTCCTCGTCGTACGCCATGGCGCTCGCCTCACGCGCGCTGCTCGGCTGCGGTGACGCGATGACGTTCATCAGCGTCCTGCGGCTCGGCACACGCTGGTTCCCGGCCCGGCGCGGGCCGCTGGTCGCGCAACTAGCCGGCCTGGTGGGCATGGCCGGCAACCTGGTCTCGACCCTCGTGCTGGCCAGGCTGCTGCGCGGGCTGGGCTGGACGGCGGCGTTCGGCGGCAGCGCGCTCGCCGGAGTCGTGGTCCTCGTGCTGCTCCTCCTCTTCCTCAAGGACCACCCCGAGGGGTACGAGCCCGAGCCGCTCGCGCACCATGGATCGGCCTATGTGCGGCGGCAGATCCTGGCCTCCTGGCGGGAGCCGGGGACGCGCCTTGGCATGTGGGTGCACTTCACGACGCAGTTCCCGGCGATGGTGTTCCTGCTGTTGTGGGGGCTTCCGTTCCTGGTCCAGGCGCAAGGCCTGACACGGGTGACGGCGGGCGAACTGCTCACCCTGGTGGTGCTGTCGAACATGGTCGTCGGCCTGGTCTACGGACAGGTCGTCGCCCGGCACCACGCGGCCCGGCTGCCGCTCGCGCTCGGCACGGTCGGCGCGACTGCGGCGGCGTGGGCGGCCACGGTCGCCTACCCGGGCGCCCATGCCCCGATGTGGCTGCTGGTCATGCTGTGCACGGTGCTCGGAGCCTGCGGCCCGGCCTCGATGATCGGCTTCGACTTCGCGCGCCCGGCGAACCCGCCGGAGCGTCAGGGGACGGCCTCCGGCATCACCAACATGGGAGGTTTCATCGCCTCCATGACGACACTGCTGGCGATCGGCGTGCTCCTGGACGCGACCGGCGACGACTACTCGGTCGCGTTCTGCGCGGTGTTCGTGCTCCAGGCGCTGGGGCTGAGCCAGATCCTGCGGCTGCGCGGGCAGGCGGCCCGCAGGGAGCGGGAGAGGCTGGTGGCCAGCCGCGTGGAGACCGTGCACGTGCCGGCGTAGGGCGTGGGCCGTGGGCAGGGACAGGGGTCAGGGACAGGGATAGGGGTCAGGGACAGGGACAGTGCGTGGGGCCAGGGGCGGAGGCCGTCAGTGGCGCGGAGGCTCCAGGCCCAGGACCCGGTCCTTCAGCGCCGGGAACTGCTCACGGGTCGTCGCGACCTTCGCCGGGTCGAACTCCACCGTGAGCACCTCTTCGCCGGCGCCGGCCTCGGCGAGGACCTCGCCCCACGGATCCACCACGATCGAGTGACCCGCCTGCGGAACTCCGGCGTGCGTCCCGGCCGTTCCACACGCGAGGACGTACGCCTGGTTCTCGACCGCCCGCGCCCGGGCCAGCAGCGTCCAGTGGGGCCGGCGGCGCTCCGGCCAGCCCGCCGGGATCACGAGAGTCTCGGCCCCCGCGTCCACGAGTGAGCGGAACATCTCGGGAAAGCGGAGGTCGTAGCAGGTGGCCACGCCGACGGTCGTCTCCGGAAGACGCACGGTCACCAGCTCGCTGCCCGCGCCCATCAGTACGGCCTCGCCCTGGTCGAAGCCGAAGCGGTGGATCTTGCGGTAGACACCCGCCAGTTCACCGGAGGGGGAGAAGATGAGAGACGTGTTGTAGAGACGGCCGTCGTCCGTGGAGCCGCCGTCGGACCCGGACCGCTCGGGGATCGACCCGGCGTGCAGCCACACGCCCGCGTCGCTCGCCGCCTTGGCCATGGCCTCACAAGTCGGCCCGTCGACCGGTTCCGCATCGGTCTCGAACCGCTCGTAGGCGAACGCCCCGGTCGTCCACAGTTCGGGCAGGACCACCAGGTCGACTCCGGCTTGATCCCGCACCAGCGAGGCGGCCCGCCGACGGCGTGATTCGACCGATTCGTCATCGTCCACCCGGAATTGGATGAGGGAGGCGCGCACAGTACCACCGTCCTGGCATTCGAGTCGTCTTCACCGGCCTACGATCGTCACACGAAAGCACTGCCGGGGTGCCCTGCAGCAGCGTAACTTGGGGATCCCCCTGTTCGAGCGAAGCCGATAGCTTGGGGGAGTTCCAAGGCACCCGCCGACAGTCGCCGCCCGATCAACACCGCTTTCACCGCCAGCACCGCCGTCACCGCCGTCACAACCGCCCGTGCACCGACCGCCCGAGGGGTCCCGTTCCGTGAGTCTGCATCCCACCCTCCAGCCCTACGCCGACGCCTGGACCCACTCCATCGAAGCGATATCCGAACTGGTCCAGCCGCTCGCGGAGGGAGAGTGGAACCGGCGGACACCGTGCCCCGGCTGGTCGGTGCGCGACGTGGTCTCCCATGTCATCGGCATGGACTGCGAGATGCTCGGCGACCCTCGGCCCATCCACACCCTCCCGCGCGACCTGTATCACGTCACCAACGAACACCAGCGCTACATGGAGATGCAGGTCGACGTGCGCCGCCACCACACGGCGCCGGAGATGACGTCCGAGCTGGAGTACACGGTCATCCGCCGCAACCGGCAGCTGCGGAACGAGACGCGCGACCCCGGCACCAGGATGCGCGGCCCGCTGGGCACCGAACCGACGCTCGAGGAGGCCATGCGCTACCGCGCGTTCGACGTGTGGGTGCACGAGCAGGACCTGCGCGCCGCGCTGGGCCGTCCGGGCAACCTGGACTCGCCCGGCGCGTACGTGGTGCGGGACGAACTGCTGGCCGCGCTGCCGAAGGTCGTCGCCGAGGAGGCGAAGGCTCCCGCCGGTTCGGCGGTGGTCTTCGACGTCCACGGGCCGGTCGACTTCCTGCGGACGGTCCGGGTCGACGCCGAGGGCCGCGCCACGATAGACGGCACGCCCTCGCTGGGCCCGAGGGTGTCGCTCTCGCTCGACTGGGAGACGTACGTCCGCCTCGCCTGCGGCCGTGTCTCGGCGGACGTCGTGGCCGACCGCATCAAGGCGGAGGGCGACCCGGAACTGACGGCGGCGATCCTTCTGTCGTTCGCCGTGACCAGGTAAGGATCCGGGCAGGAGCGATGGCCGTACCGGGCGCGGCGGCAGGACCGGGCGCGCCCGGCCGGCCCGTGGGACAGTCCGGCCGCGGCCGTGGGGCACATACGGACCACCGGGCTCCCACGGCCGCCGCGCTCGGTCCTCAGTCCTCAGCCGTCACTCTTCCGTCTTCCGCTCTCGGCACTTCCGTCTTCCGTTCTCGGCCGGTGCGTCTCTTCCCGGCACTCAGTCCTCCTCCCGCTCCTTGTCCGCCAGATGGATCACGCACACCGCCACAGCGATCAGCAGCGCCGGATCCGCCTCGTCGCGCACGATGTCGACGCCGTACGTCTCACGGATATGCAGCCAGCGCCGGGAGATCTGCGCGAGCAGTTCGCCGTCGAAGTCGATGGCGAACTCACGGTCGAGGATCTTGCCGCTGACGTCGAGTTCCGTGCCGTCCACCAGCGAGACGCGGTAGTGGTTGCGCAGCAGGGACAGACGCTTGCGCTTGACCGTGGCGAGTGTGTCGCCGTCGCGCTCGATGATCATCGTGTCGCGCAGGGCGAACATCTTCTGGTGGATGTTGATCAGGACCCGCCCTTGTGTGTCCTTCAGCTCGAAGGTGTCCCGCAGGCGCATCGCCTTGCCGTCGACCAGGAACACCTTGTTGCCGTCCTGGTCCTCGATCCAGTAGTCGTCGCCGAAGCCGAGGAGCCTGTCGCGTACGAGGAATCTCATACGACGAGAGGTTCCCCCCGAACCGGTCCGAAACGCCGCCGGTAGGCCGACGGACTGAGTCCGGTCTCGCGCCGCAGCCGTGCCCGCAGATTGGCGGCCGTACCGAGACCGCTGCGCGCGGCGACCACGTCCAGCCGCTCCTCCCCGCGCTCGATCAGCCGGCATGCCAGGGTCACCCGCTCCCCGGTCAGCCAAGCCAGCGGGGTGGTGCCGAGTTGGGTACGGAAGCGGCGGTGCAGGGTGGCCGGGCTCACCGAGGCCTGCGCCGCGAGGCAGGCGACGGTGAGCGGTTCGCTCAGGTGCTCCTGGGCCCAGGCCAGCAGCGGGGCGAGCGACTCGTCCGCCACCTTGGGCAGCGGCCGTTCCACGAACTGCCGCTGGCCACCGTCGCGGTGCGCCGCGAAGACCAGCCGCCGGGAGACGGCGGCCGCGATCTCGGCCCCATGGTCACGGCGCACGACGTGCAGCCCGAGGTCGAGCGCGGAGGCGCTGCCGGAGGCGGTGAGGATGTCGCCGTCGTCCACGAACAGTACGTCCGGCTCCAGTCTGACCTGCGGGAACCGCTTCCGGAACGACTCCGTCCACATCCAGTGGCAGGCCGCGCGGCGCCCGTCGAGAAGTCCGGCCTCAGCGATGGTGAAGGCACCGGAGCAGAAACCGATCAGCCGTGCGCCCCGCGCGTACGCACTGCGCACGGCCTCCAGCACGTCCGCCGAGCGCGGGGTGTCGGTGTCGGGCCGGTTCGGCACGATCAGCGTGTCCGCCTCCTCGGCCGCGTCGAGCCCGGCGACGTCGGTGAGCGTGAAGAAGCTGTCCCTCATCCGGGTCCTGGGCGCGGCGGCGCACAGCCTGAAGTCGTACAGATCCCGTCCGAGTTCGGGCCGCCGCAGCCCGAAGACCTCGATGGCGCAGCTCATCTCGAAGGGATTGGAGTTCTCGTCCACGACGAGGACCACGCGGTGCGCGGACGGCGGGTGCGTGGACGGCCCGTGCGCGATCGGCGCTTGAGAGGATCCTTGCGGCATATGCGATTTCTAGCACTCGTGCGGCAGGGCGGTCATTCGCAGGATGGCGGCATGGCACCCAAAGAACTCGTGGAACCCACAGAACCCACAGAACCCACGGAATCCGAAGAAGCCATGGAGCCCGAGGAACTCGCGGACTCCCGGCAGCAGGCGGACGCCGCGCAACCCGTCTCCCTCGCCGCGGCTCTCGCATCGTTCTCCGAGCTGTGGAGCCCGCGCGTGGTGACGGCCGTGAACGACTACGACGTCCGTATCGCGAAGGTGGCGGGAGAGCACCTTTGGCACACACACGACCACACCGACGAGTTCTTCCTCGTGCTGGACGGCGAACTGCGCATCGCGCTGCGCGACGACGAGGGCGAGCGGACGGTCACGCTGCCCACGGGATCGGTCTTCACGGTCCCGCGCGGCACGGAGCACAAGCCGTCCGCCCCGGCCGGTGCGTCGATCCTGATGTTCGAGCCGACCGGCACCATGTCGGTCGGTGACCGCCATGAGGAGATCCCGGCTCATGTGGACGCCACGACGGGGCACGCGCTGACCTGAACGGACGCGGGGCCGGGCAGCGCGCGGGACACGGACGAGTCCCCCGCCCAGAGGGCGGGGGACTCGCTCACGGACCGCACGGGGGCCGCGGAGGGTACGGAGGGCCGGTCAGCGGTAGCCCTCGTGCCAGTCCTCCTTCTCGTCCCACGACGAGCGCCTCGCACCGTGCTCGCGGCGTACTCGGGATCCTGCTCTGTCGCGTTCCGGCAAGTCGGACCCGCTCGCGTCGGGATCGTGCGACTCGTCGTCGAAGATCTCACCGTGGGCGCGTGAACGGTCCGGACGGCGGATCTCGTCGTCGACGTCGTCGATGTCTCGTGGCATGGAACTGCTCCCTTGGAGTCGCCCCCCTGTACGCCTCCGAGCATCTCTCCGCGACGGCTTGAACGCATCCGGTGGCCGTCCGGGCATCCAACGTGACCGAGTTATCCACAGGCTCCATGGGTTCCCCGCCGTGGATGGCACTCTTGAGCCATGAACGAAGCCGCCCCGGCGCCCACCCCCGCGCCCCGCCGACGTGCCCGAGTCCGCGCCCCCGAGCTGATCGGCAAGGGTGGCTGGCTGAACACCGGAGGTAAAGAGCTGACCCTCGCCGACCTGCGAGGTAAGTGCGTCGTCGTAGACTTCTGGACGTTCTGCTGCGTCAACTGCCTGCATGTGCTGGACGAGCTGCGCGAGCTGGAGGAGAAGCACCGCGACACCGTGGTGATCATCGGCGTGCACTCCCCGAAGTTCGTCCATGAGGCGGAGCACCAGGCGGTGGTGGACGCGGTCGAGCGGTACGGGGTGGAGCACCCGGTCCTCGACGACCCCGAGCTGGCCACCTGGAAGCAGTACGCCGTGCGCGCCTGGCCGACCCTCGTGGTCATCGACCCGGAGGGATATGTGGTCGCGCAGCACGCGGGCGAGGGCCACGCGCACGCGATAGCGCGGCTTGTCGAGGAGCTGGAGGAGGAGCACTCGGCGAAGGGAACGCTGCGTCGCGGCGACGGTCCCTATGTGGCGCCGGAGCCGGAGCCCACGACGCTGCGCTTCCCGGGCAAGGCGCTCCTGCTGCCGTCGGGGACCTTCCTGGTCAGCGACACCACCCGGCACCAGCTGGTGGAGCTGGCGGCGGATGGCGAGACGGTCGTGCGGCGGATCGGTTCCGGTGTGCGGGGCTTCGCGGACGGCCCGGCGGACACGGCGTCCTTCAGCGAGCCGCAGGGCCTGGCACTGCTGGACGAGGGCACGGTGGTGATCGCCGACACCGTGAACCACGCGCTGCGCCGCCTGGACCTGGCGACGGGCGAGGTCACCACGCTCGCGGGCACCGGCAAGCAGTGGTGGCAGGGCTCGCCGGCTTCGGGTCCCGCGCGGGAGGTGGACCTGTCCTCGCCGTGGGACGTGGCCGTCTTCGGCGGTCGGGTCTGGATCGCGATGGCGGGCGTGCACCAGCTGTGGGCCTACGATCCGCAGGCGGGCACGGTGGGGGTGACGGCGGGTACCACCAACGAGGGGCTGGTGGACGGACCGGGCTCCGAGGCATGGTTCGCGCAGCCGTCGGGGCTCGCCGTGTCGGCCGACGGGGAGCGTCTGTGGCTGGCGGACTCCGAGACGAGCGCCCTGCGCTGGGTCGACCTGGACGGCGCGGTGCACACCGCGGTCGGTACGGGGCTGTTCGACTTCGGGCACCGCGACGGCGCGGCGGGCCAGGCGCTCCTTCAGCACCCGCTGGGCGTGACCGCCCTGCCCGACGGCTCGGTGGCGGTCAGCGACACCTACAACCACGCTCTGCGGCGCTACGACCCGGCGACGGGTGAGGTGACCACACTCGCGACCGATCTGCGGGAGCCGTCGGACGCGGTGCTCGTCGGCAAGGACATCGTGGTGGTCGAGTCGGCCCGTCACAGGCTGACCCGGCTGCGGCTGCCCGAGGAGGCGGTCCAGGTCGCCTCGGTCGCCCACCGCACCCAGCGCGCGGCCACCGAGGTGGCGCCGGGAGGGCTCCGGCTGGACGTGATCTTCCAGGCTCCGGCCGGCCAGAAGCTGGACACGCGCTATGGGCCCTCGACACGCCTGCTGGTCTCTTCGACTCCGCCCGAGCTGCTGCTCAAGGGGGAGGGCGCGGACACGGACCTCACGCGCGAGCTGGAGCTGGACCCCTCCATATCGGAAGGTGTCCTGCACGTCTCGGCGATGGCCGCGTCCTGTGACGACGATCCGGCCAACGAGTACCCGGCGTGCCACGTCCACCAGCAGGACTGGGGCGTCCCGGTCCGCCTCACGCAGGGCGGTGCGACCCGCCTTCCGCTGGTGCTGGCGGGCATGGACGCGGAGTAGACCGGCTGGGCACTAGATCCCGTAGCCGCCGTACTCGTCACGGTGATGGTGCCGCTCCTCCTCGACGACGGGAGTGGGCGGCACCACGACCCGCCTGCGGCGGGCGATGCTGCTGAAGGTGGCGACCCCGATCAGCCCGACGACCATGAAGATCACGCCGACCAGGTGCAGATTGACGCCGTTCATGTGCCAGTCGGTCGCGAACGCGAGGATGGCCCCCACGGCTATGAGGATGATGCATCCACCCAGGCCCATGAGTCCTGCCCTCCCTGTGGGACCGGTCCTTCCGGTCCCGGACCCGGGTACCCGGGAGGGCGGCGGGCATGCCGGTCCGTCCTCGCGCGGTCGGTCGGCCCGTCAGGTGCCTGTCGGCCGGGGCGGGATCGGCCGGCCCGTGGGGACTCAGCCCTCCAGGAACGCGACCAGGGCGTTGGCCAGCAGGTACGGGTCGTTCGCGCCGCACAGCTCGCGGGCGCTGTGCATCGACAGGATCGCCGCGCCGATGTCGACCGTCTTGATGCCGTGGCGGGCCGCCGTGATGGGGCCGATGGTGGTGCCGCAGGGCATCGCGTTGTTCGAGACGAACGACTGGAAGGGGACGTCCGCCTTCTCGCACGCGGCGGCGAAGATCGCGCGGCCCGAGCCGTCCGTGGCGTAGCGGTTGTTGACGTTCACCTTGAGGATCGGGCCGCCGTTGGCGCGGGGGTGGTGCGTCGGGTCGTGCCGTTCCGCGTAGTTGGGGTGGACGGCGTGCCCGGTGTCGGAGGACAGGCAGACCGAGCCTGCGAAGGCGCGTGCCCGGTCCTCGTACGTGCCGCCCCGGGCGAACACGGAGCGCTCCAGAGCCGATCCGAGGAGCGGGCCTTCGGCACCCGTGTCGGACTGGGAGCCGTTCTCCTCGTGGTCGAAGGCGGCGAGCACCGGAATGTACGAGAGGGCGTCCCCGGAGGTCGCCGCGGACGCCAGCGCCGCGGTGGCGGCGTGCACGGACATCAGGTTGTCCATGCGGGGGCCCGCCACGAGTTCCTTGTCACGGCCCAGGTAGGCCGGTGCCTCGACGGAGTGGGTCATCAGGTCCCAGCCCGTCACCTCACCGGCGGCCAGCCCGAGTTCCGCCTCCAGGAAGGAGATCAGTTCACCGCCGCGCACATCGTCGTCCAGACCCCAGACGGGCTGGAGGTGGCGCTGCTTGTCCAGCTTCAGGCCCTCGGTGGTGACCGAGCGGTCCAGGTGGATGGACAGTTGCGGTACGCGCAGCAGCGGTCTGTCGACGTTCACCAGGCGTGTCGAGCCGTCGCGCAGCGACAGCCGGCCCGCGATGCCGAGGTCGCGGTCGAGCCAGGAGTTGAGCAGCGGGCCGCCGTAGATCTCGACCGCGATCTGCCGCCAGCCGTGCGCTCCGCTGTCGGGCCGCGGCTTGACCCGCAGGTTCGGGGAGTCGGTGTGCGCGCCCACGATCCGGAAGGGGGTGTGCGGGTCGCAGCCCTCGGGGATGTACCAGGCGATGATCGCGCCCCCGCGCAGCATGTACTTGCCGCCGCTCGTGCCGTCCCACTCGGCCGTCTCCTCGACCCGCCGGAAACCGGCCTTCTCCAACCGCTCCGCTACGCCCGCTGCCGCGTGGTACGGCGACGGGCTCGCCGCCAGGAAGGACATGAGGTCGTCGGTGTGACCGCGGTCGAAGCGGGCGCTGATGCTCATGTGTTCACCTTAACGGCGGACGAGGGCCCGCTCCCGGTAATGGGAATCGGGCCCTCGTAGGGAAGCTGTGGAGGCTTGGGGGCTGACCGGCCGGACAGGGACCGGTCAGCCCGTATCGGGTGTCGCGGGCAGGCGACGGTGTGCCTCCACGGGCTGACGGAGGTGCCCCCACGGACAGGGGCGCCCCCGGAAGGGGACGTCCTAGAACGCGGCCTCGTCGAGCTCCATGAGGTCCAGGTCCACGCCCTCGGACAGCTTGCGGGCCAGGGTCACGCCGGGCAGGACGTTGGCCGCGAAGAACCGGGCCGCCGCGATCTTGCCCTGGTAGAACGCCTTGTCCTTGGCGGAGGCGGTCTCCAGCTTCTCCGCGGCGATGGCCGCGCCCTTGAGCAGCAGGTAGCCGACGACCACGTCACCGGAGGCCAGCAGCAGGCGGGTGGTGTTCAGGCCCACCTTGTAGATGTTCTTGACGTCCTGCTCGGTGGCGGCGAGGTCCGTCAGCATCAGGCCGACGATCGCCTCCAGCTCGACGGCCGCCTTGGCGAGCTGCTCGCGGGCCGGGGCCAGCTCCTCGCCGCCGGTGCCGACCGCGAGGAACTTCTTGATGTCCTCGGCGAGCGAGTTCAGCGCGGCGCCCTGGTTGCGGACGATCTTCCGGAAGAAGTAGTCCTGGCCCTGGATCGCGGTGGTGCCCTCGTAGAGGGTGTCGATCTTGGCGTCGCGGATGTACTGCTCGATCGGGTACTCCTGCAGGAAGCCGGAGCCACCGAACGTCTGCAGCGACTGGGCGAGCTGCTCGTAGCCCTTCTCGGAGCCGTAGCCCTTCACGATCGGCAGGAGCAGGTCGTTGAGGGCGTTCTCGGCGGAGGCGTCCTCGCCGGTCGCCTCCTTGAGCGCGATCGTGTCCTGGACGGCCGCGGTGTGCAGGACCAGGGCTCGCATGCCCTCCGCGTACGCCTTCTGCAGCATCAGCGAGCGGCGCACGTCCGGGTGGTGCGTGATGGTGACCTTGGGCGCGGTCTTGTCCATGAACTGGGCCAGGTCCGGACCCTGGACGCGCTCCTTGGCGTACTCCAGCGCGTTCAGGTAGCCGGTGGACAGCGTGGAGATCGCCTTCGTGCCGACCATCATGCGGGCGAACTCGATGATGCGGAACATCTGGCGGATGCCGTCGTGCTTGTCGCCGATCAGCCAGCCCTTGGCGGGGTGGCGGTCGCCGAAGGTCATCTCGCACGTGTTGGAGGCCTTCAGGCCCATCTTGTGCTCGACGTTCGTGGCGTACACGCCGTTGCGCTCGCCCAGCTCGCCGGTCTCGAAGTCGAAGAGGTACTTCGGGACGAGGAAGAGCGACAGGCCCTTGGTGCCGGCGCCGGCACCCTCGGGGCGGGCGAGGACGTAGTGGAGGATGTTCTCCTCCATGTCGTGCTCACCGGAGGTGATGAAGCGCTTCACGCCCTCGATGTGCCAGGAGCCGTCCTCCTGCTGCACGGCCTTGGTGCGGCCGGCGCCCACGTCCGAGCCGGCGTCCGGCTCGGTGAGCACCATGGTGGAGCCCCAGGTCTTGTCGACGGCTATCTTGGCGAGCTTCCTCTGCTCCTCGGTGCCCTCCTCGAAGAGGATGCGGGCGAACGCCGGGCCGGAGGAGTACATCCAGATCGCCGGGTTGGCACCGAGGATCAGCTCCGCGTAGGCCCAGATCAGGGACGGCGGGGCGGTGGTGCCGCCGATCTCCTCGGGCAGGCCCAGGCGCCAGTACTCGGAGTCCATGAAGGCCTTGTAGCTCTTCCTGAAGCTCGCCGGGACCGGCGCGGTGTTCGTCTCGGGGTCGAAGACCGGAGGGTTGCGGTCGGCGTCGGCGAAGGACTCGGCCAGCTCGTTCTCCGCGAGGCGGGTCAGCTCCTCGAGGATGCTCTTCGCGGTGTCCGTGTCCATCTCCGCGAACGGGCCGGTGCCGTACAGCTTGTCGCGGCCGAGCACCTCGAAGAGGTTGAACTCGATGTCGCGGAGATTCGACTTGTAGTGCCCCATGGCGACGGCTCCGTAGCGGGATCGGCGAGGCACTGACTCCTCGCGTTGGTTCACGTACCAACTAGTAACGACTAGCGGCTCCGATGATGCTACCCGTCGGTAATAAGAATCAACCCCTGGTGGCTCTTATGTGGCCTACTACTCTTTGGGGCATGTACGGCTACCAGAACGCGGGCGCGCAGTACGCCTCGCCGCAGCAGCAGATGCCCGGGTCGATGCCGGGCGGGCAGATGCCCGGCGGGTACGGGCAGCAGGCCCCGCTCTACCCCGAGCCGTCGCCGCCGTCGCTCGCGGACGCGGTCCGCGCGTTCACCACCGGCTCGATGGCCGCCGAGGACTTCCAGCAGATCTTCGCCACCTCCAAGGTCTACTGCCCGCGTGGCGACAATCCCGGTTTCCTCGCCCTGCACAACACCCAGCAGCCGGTGATCCCGATGTTCACCACGCTCAAGGAGCTGCGCCGGTACGCGGGCAAGGAGTCCAAGTACTTCGTGATCACCGGATCGGAGGTGATCGACCTGCTGCCGACCGGGTACGGGTTCGTCCTCGACATGGAGGGGGAGCACCGGATGGTCTTCGACGCGAAGGCGGTCGAGCAGATGGTCGAGTTCGCGATGCGGCGGATGTACGGCTGAGAGCGGATGTACGGCTGAGGGGCGGCGAAGCGCCCGCGTACTGCCGAGGCCCGGAGGGAATGCCCTCCGGGCCTTTCGCGTTCCGGGGTGGCAGAAAGTTCAACGGTCAACTAAAGTGGGACCATAAGGAGGTACCGAAATGCCCGCAGTGACTGTCGAGAACCCGCTGACCCTGCCTCGTGTGATCGCCCCCGCCGACGCGGTGGCCCGTCCTGTCCTCGGGGTGACCACCGCGCCCAGCGGCTTCGAAGGCGAGGGCTTCCCGGTTCGCCGAGCGTTCGCCGGGATCCACTACCGCCACCTCGACCCGTTCATCATGATGGACCAGATGGGAGAGGTGGAGTACGCGCCGGGCGAGCCGAAGGGCACGCCCTGGCACCCCCACCGCGGCTTCGAGACCGTGACCTACATCATCGACGGGATCTTCGACCACCAGGACTCCCAGGGTGGTGGCGGCACCATCACCAACGGCGACACCCAGTGGATGACCGCCGGCTCGGGCCTCCTGCACATCGAGGCGCCGCCGGAGTCGCTCGTCGTGTCCGGCGGCCTGTTCCACGGCATCCAGCTGTGGGTCAACCTGCCCGCCAAGGACAAGATGATGGCCCCGCGCTACCAGGACATCCGCGGCGGCCAGGTCCAGCTGCTGACGACCGCCGACGGCGGCGCGCTGCTGCGCGTCATCGCGGGTGAGCTCGACGGCCACCAGGGTCCCGGTGTCACCCACACCCCGATCACCCTGATCCACGCCACCGTGGCGCCGGGCGCGGAGGTCACTCTGCCCTGGCGTGAGGACTTCAACGGCCTCGCCTATGTGCTGGCCGGCCGCGGCAGCGTGGGCGCGGAGCGGCGCCCGGTCCACCTCGGCCAGACCGCCGTGTTCGGAGCGGGTTCCTCGATCACCGTCCGCGCGGACGAGCGGCAGGACTCCCACACGCCGGACCTCGAGGTCCTGCTGCTGGGCGGACAGCCGATCCGCGAGCCGATGGCGCACTACGGGCCGTTCGTGATGAACACCCGCGAGGAGCTCCAGCAGGCTTTCGAGGACTTCCAGAAGGGGCGCCTCGGCACGATCCCGGCGGTGCACGGAATGACGGAGAAGGGCCCCCAGGGCTCCTGACTCCGCGCCGCTCGGGCGGGCCGTCCCTACCGGACGGCCCGCCGTCGGCGTTCGGCCGGAAAAGGACTCCTGGCCGATCTGTTTCGGTCAAATCCCTCGTGGGCCCGGCATGTCCCGGAATCGAGGGGTCGAGGCAAGTCCACAGCGGGCGGACAGACTTGCGGTGCGCCCGCGGAAGCGTATTCGCGCCAGGCGCGCCTTGCCCCTCGAGCTCCCGCCTGCCTACGGTGGGCCCCGCTCCCCTTCAAGTGGACTAGACCAATCTGCTGCGAAGGGGTGCGCCAGAACGGCTGGAAACGGGGGGTTTTGATGGCCGACGCGACAGCGATGAAACGAGCATGTCCGGCACTCGTACTGGCCGCCGCCATCGCCCTGTCCGGATGCAGCGCGCTGTCTTCGGACCCGGGCGGCCCACCGACCATCAGCGCATCACCGGCTTCCGCCGACAGCAGCCTGGCGGCGGAGTACCGCCGCACCGGCGGCCGTCCCGATGTGTCCGGGATCAAGCACGCGAAGAACAGCAAGGGCGTGCTGGAGCTGACGGTGTGGACCCGCAGGCGGGACGGCTACGCGGACTTCGACGCGTTCGCCAGGACGCTGGAGTCCTTCCTCGCGGGGAAAGGCGTCGACCTCGCCCACGGCTATGTGCTGGACGTGTACGCGCTGGACGGGACCAGGGTGCACAAGTACGACACCACCCCGGAGCACAACCCCTGACCCCTGACACCCGTAATGGCCGCCCCGACCGGGCCTGACGCCACGTAACCCGGGCGGGCTGTCCGCGCAGGACAGTCCGTCTGCGGCGTGTTCGCCTGGGAAGGTGCAGCTCCTCCCCGAATCAGTACGCCGGCTCGCCGCCTGGTGCGTCGTCGCGCTGCTGGTCTCCGGGGTCGGCTGGGTCGTGATCAGCCTGTGCGGGGAGTTTCGTACGGCGGTCGTGCCCGTGCTGCTCGCCCTGCTCGGCACCGCGCTGCTGGGGCCGCTGTACCGGCAGCTCGTCCAGGTAGGCGTCCCCCGCTCGCCGGCCGCCGTGGTCACCTGTGTGGCCGTCGTGGCGGTGGTGGGCGGGGCGGTGTACATCGTGGTCACCGCCCTCATGGACACCGGCGACCAGATCGTCGCCTCGCTGAGGCACGCGGCCCAGTCCGTCGCCCGGCACTTCGGGGCGGCCGGGACCTCGCTCGACGACGTGCTCTCCCACTCCAGGGAACTGCTCACCAAGTTCGGCGGAACCGCCGCCTCCAATGTCATCAGCGGGGTCAGCGTCGTCGGTGAGACCATCGCCATGGCCGTACTCGCCCTGCTGCTGGTCTTCTTCTTCCTGCGAGACTCCCACCGGGTCACGGACCTGCTGCGCTCGCTCGCGCCGGGCGCCAGCGGCGACACCGTCGAGGCCGTGGCGCGACGCGCCTTCGAGGCGGTCGAGGGGTTCATGCGCGGGACCACGCTCATCGCGCTCATCGACGCGGTCTGCATCACCGTGGGCCTGCTGATCCTCCGCGTCCCGGGCGCCGTCGGGCTGGGCGCGCTCGTGTTCGTCGGCGCGTACATCCCCTACCTCGGGGCCTTCCTGTCCGGCGCCCTCGCGATCCTGGTCGCCCTCGCGGACCGGGGGTTCGTCATCGCCCTGTGGGCCCTCGGGGTCGTCGTCGCCGTACAGGCCCTCGAGGGGCATGTGCTGCAGCCCGTGATCCAGAGCCGGACGGTACGGATGCACCCGGCGGCGGTACTGCTCGCGCTCACCGCTGGGGCGTCGGTCGCCGGGATCCTGGGGATGCTGCTGGCGGTCCCGCTGACGGCGGCGGCGTTCGGCGTCGCCCATGAGCTGCGCGGACGGCTGGCGGAAGGGGAGGCGGGGGCGGGGAACGCGGGAACGGGGCCGGAACCGGGAGAACCGCCGGAGGTGTGACGGCCCGGCCGCGTACGGCCCCCTTGTGCCCCCGAGCCGTACCGCCCCGGAACGGCCGCCCGCTCCTCACCCGGCCGGCCGGTCCGAACCGTCCTTCGCGGGTTCCTCGTTCAGCTCGAACCAGAGCGTCTTGCCCTCGCCCCGCGGATCCACCCCCCAGGCGTCGGCCAGGAGCGCCACGAGGAGCAGGCCGCGGCCCGAGGAGGCCAGCTCGCCGGGATGGCGGCGGTGCGGGAGTTCGTCACCGGCGTCGGTGACCTCCACGCGCAGCCGGCGTCCGAGCCGGCCGTCCGGCCGGTCCCGGTCGCCGGAGACCTCGGCGACGAGGAGCGCGTCCGCGTCGGTGTGCACGAGGACGTTGGTGAGCACCTCGGACACCAGCAGAACCGCCGAGTCGACCTGGTCCTCGCACGACCAGTCGTGGAGCAGCTCGCGCACCTGCTGCCGGGCGCCCGCGATCCGCTGGGGCTCGGCCTGCGCGACCGTCAGCATCGTGCGGCGCACGGTCCGCCGGGCGCCGGTGTCCGGTTCGCATCCGCATCCCTCGCCGATCCTGCACAGCAGTACGAACGCGATGTCGTCCTCCCGCCGGTCGGTCAGCGGCCCCGTGGCGTGGTGCGACGAGGGCCCGTGCACCGCCTGCACCAGGGAGTCGGCCAGCTCCTCCGGATGCCCGTCGTGCGCCTGAAGGACCCGCCGGATGCGCCGCCAGCCGGTCTCCAGGTCGTGCCCGCCGGTCTCGATCAGCCCGTCCGTACAGATCAGCATGATCTCGCCGCGCCCCAGGACGACCCTCGTGGTCGGATAGTCCGCGTCCGGGTCGATGCCGAGCGGCAGCCCGCCCGCGGTCGGGCGCGTCAGCACCGTCCCGTCGGCCAGCCTGATCGCGGGGTGGGGGTGACCGGCCCGGGCGAACTCCAGCGTCCCGGTCGCCGGGTCCACCTCGACGTACAGGCAGGTCGCGAAGCGCGGGTCGGCGCCGTCATCCGCACGGCCCTCGGCGCACGTCAACCCGTTCAGGAAGCGCGAGGCCCGCGCGAGGACGGCGTCCGGGGGGTGCCCCTCGGACGCGTACGCGCGCAGCGCTATCCGCAGCTGTCCCATCAGCCCGGCGGCGCGCACGTCATGTCCCTGCACATCGCCTATGGCGAGCGCGAACCGGCCTCCCCCGGAGCCCGTCCGTGAGGTGCTCCGGGGCAGCTGGATCATGTCGTACCAGTCGCCGCCCACCTGGAGTCCGCCGCCGGTCGGTATGTAGCGCGCGGCCACCGTCATGCCGGGTATCTCCGGACCGAGCGTGGGCAGCATAGAGCGCTGCAGTCCGTCCGTCAGCTCCCGCTCCGTCTCGGCGGTGCCCGCGCGGGAGAGGGCCTGGGCCAGCATGCGGGCGACCGTGGTGAGCACCGAGCGCTCGTCGGGCGTGAAGGCGACCGGGTACCTGAACCCCGCCATCCACGCGCCCATCGTGCGACCCGCCACGGAGAGCGGCAGAAACGCCCACGAACGGCGGCCGAAGCGTGCGGCGAGCGGCCAGGAGACGGGGTAGCGGTTCCGGTACTCGTCGGGCGAGGACAGATAGACGGCCCGCCCGGTGCGCACCACCTCGGCGGCCGGATAGTCCGTCTCCAGTGACATCTGGGTGAAGGGTCCCTCGTCCCCGGGCCGGTGCCCGTGGTGGCCCACGACGGTCAGCCGGTCCCCCTCGGCGCCGAAGACCGCGAGCCCGTCCGGGGAGAAGCCGGGCATCGACAGCCCGGCCGCGACCCTCAGCACCTCCTGTGTGGACCGCGCCTCGGCCAGCGCGCGCCCGGCGTCCAGCAGAAACGCCTCCCGCGAGCGGCGCCGGTCGCCGGTGACGGGGGAGCGCGCGGGGCTCGGGCACGGGTCGCTGACCTCCTGAAGGGTGCCGACCAGTTCGTACGTGCCCGAGCGCGCGTTCAGCGTCGTCGGTCTGGAGCGGCTGCGCACGATGCGCAGGACGCGCCCGCGCGCGTCCATGATCCGCATACGGACCTCGGCGATGGTGCCCTCGACCAGGGCGAGCTGCACGATCCCGTCGACCTCGTTCCAGTCGGCCGGGTGGAAGCGGGCGCGGATGCCCGCCACCGTCAGCGTCGTCGGCGACGCGGGCAGTCCGACCAGCCGGGCGGCCTCGGCGTCCAGGGTGACCAGCCCCGCGGCGGCGTCGTAGCGCCATATCCCGGTCGCGAGGGCGGCCAGGACGTTCCCTACGGCGGGCAGCGGCTCACCACTGCGCATTTTCCCACTGTAAGAAGATGTGATCGCACGATGCCACTGAACGGTGTGCACGCCCCGGGGTAATGAGGGGGAGGTGATCTCGGGGCGGCCGGTACGCTGGGTAGGTCCGGGCCGTGCCCGCCCGGAGGCGCCGGGGCGAGCGATCCCGGAAAGACCCCGATCCACGAAGACTGGATGAACGACGATGCATCGGTACAGGTCCCACACCTGCGGCGAGCTCCGCGCCTCTGACGTCGGCGGCGACGTCCGGCTGAGCGGCTGGCTGCACAATCGGCGCGACCTGGGCGGCATCCTGTTCATCGATCTGCGCGACCATTACGGCATCACGCAGCTCGTGGCCCGCCCCGGCACGCCCTCCTACGAGGCGCTCGACAAGCTCTCCAAGGAGACGGTCGTCCGCGCCGACGGCAAGGTCGTCTCCCGCGGTACGGACAACGTGAACCCGGACCTGCCGACCGGTGAGATCGAGATCGAGGTCGGCGAGGTGGAGGTGCTCGGCGAGGCCGCACCGCTCCCCTTCACGATCAACACCGAGGACGGGGTCAACGAGGAGCGGCGCCTGGAGTACCGCTTCCTGGACCTGCGCCGCGAGCGCATGCACCGCAACATCATGCTGCGCAGCGCCGTGATCTCCTCCATCCGCCACAAGATGGCCGCGATGGGCTTCAACGAGATGGCGACGCCGATCCTCAGCGCCACCTCTCCGGAGGGCGCCCGTGACTTCGTCGTCCCCTCCCGTCTGCACCCGGGCAAGTTCTACGCCCTGCCGCAGGCCCCGCAGCAGTTCAAGCAGCTGCTGATGATCTCCGGCTTCGACCGCTACTTCCAGATCGCGCCCTGCTTCCGCGACGAGGACGCCCGCGCGGACCGCTCGCCGGGCGAGTTCTACCAGCTCGACGTCGAGATGAGCTTCGTCGAGCAGGAGGATGTCTTCCAGCCGATCGAGAAGCTCATGACGGAGATCTTCGAGGAGTTCGGCGGGGGCCGCCATGTCACCTCCCCATTCCCGCGGATCCCGTTCCGCGAGGCGATGCTGAAGTACGGCTCCGACAAGCCGGACCTGCGCGCCAAGCTGGAGCTGGTGGACATCACCGATGTCTTCGAGGGCTCGGAGTTCAACGCGTTCGCGGGCAAGCACGTCCGCGCGCTGCCGGTCCCGGACGTCTCGGGCCAGCCCCGGAAGTTCTTCGACCAGCTCGGCGAGTACGCCGTCTCGCTGGGCGCTCAGGGCCTGGCCTGGGTGCGGGTCACCGAGGACGGCTCGCTGACCGGCCCGATCGCGAAGTTCCTGACCGAGGACAACGTCGCCGAGCTGACGAAGCGGCTCCAGCTGGCCGCCGGTCACGCGGTGTTCTTCGGCGCGGGCGAGTTCGACGAGGTCTCGAAGATCATGGGCGCGGTCCGCGTCGAGGCCGCCAAGCGCGCCGGGCACTTCGAGGAGGGCGTCTTCCGCTTCTGCTGGATCGTCGACTTCCCGATGTACGAGAAGGACGAGGAGACCGGCGCGATCGACTTCTCGCACAACCCCTTCTCCATGCCGCAGGGCGGCCTCGAGGCCCTGGAGACCCAGAACCCGCTGGACATCCTGGGCTGGCAGTACGACATCGTCTGCAACGGCGTCGAGCTCTCCTCCGGCGCCATCCGGAACCACGAGCCCGAGATCATGCTCAAGGCGTTCGAGATCGCGGGCTACGACCGTGAGACCGTCGAGGAGAAGTTCGCGGGCATGCTCCGTGCCTTCCGCTTCGGCGCCCCGCCGCACGGCGGCATCGCGCCCGGCGTCGACCGCATCGTCATGCTGCTGGCCGACGAGCCCAACATCCGCGAGACCATCTCTTTCCCGCTCAACGGCAACGCGCTGGACCTGATGATGGGCGCCCCGACGGAACTGGACGAGGCGCGCCTGCGCGAGCTGCACCTGTCCATCCGCAAGCCGCAGGCCAAGTAGCGGCCGGCGGGCCGGGGCCCGCTCAGCGCTCACCGAAGGGGGGCGTGAAGCCGACGGACCGACGTCGGCTTCACGCCCCCCTTCCGCCGTGCCCGGCTGCGCCCTCGGCATCGTGCCGCGCCTGGCTGCGGCGGTCGGCGGCCGGGTTCAGTCCTCGACGTCCGGCTCGATCTCCGTGTCGGGGGACGCACCGTCCTCAAGCAGCCGCTCGGCGATGTCGTCGGACCAGTGCTGCGCCCACGCGCGGAGCGCGGTGATCTCCGGCTCGTCCAGGCCGTATCGCGTGAAGTCCCGCTCGGAGTAGAAGTCCGTGCCGGTCAGGCGGGACTGGAGGGTGGGCAGGTCGAAGGGGTCCAGGGCGTGGCGGCGGCCCAGTTCCTCCAGGTCGGGCAGGGAGAAGCGGTGCGCCGCCGCCCGTGCGTCGATCAGGTCGACGGCCGACCCCCGGTCGTACAGAGCGCGGATCTTCGTGCCGACGGCGTCTTCGAGAGCGAGCGCGGGGCCGTACTCCGTCAGTTCCGGCGGCTGCCAGAAAGCCTCCTTGTGCAGGACGAGTTCGCACGGCTCACCGGTCGGCGGGTCCGTGACCGACAGGTGCGCGGTGAGCGCGGTGACGGCACCGGCCTTCACATGGCGTCCCCGCGCCTCCAGGGCCGAGCCGAGGGTCCCCGCGATCCGCTCCATGGGCGCGGGGCTCTCGGTGGCGAAGTCCACGTTGGAGTGCGGGCGTCGGAGCAGCCCGTGCGCGTGGAGGGCGTAACCGCCGGCGAGGACCAACGCGTACGGGCTGCCTGCTCCGACGACGTCCGAGAGGAGTCGCCGGTGGGGGTCGGTGAGGCTCACTGTGACTCGGATTACTCCTCGAGACCGCCGCTGACGAAACCCACGTTCTTCCTCCATTCGCCGCCGACGGGGCTCCCTGGGGTCGCGTTCAGCTGCGCGGCCGGATGTCCGGCACTACGCCGCCTCGCCGCCGAAGCGCTCCTTGTACGTCTGCAGGTCCTCGTCCGTGAGCTTCGCGAACAGGACCGGCGGGACCGTGAAGGGGGTGCCGGCGGGCACGGAGGTGAGGGACTTCGCCTCGTCGGCCGTGACCCACACCGCCGTGTCGTCCTTCAGCGCGAAGGCGCCGCGCATCGCCGCCGCCGTGCTCGGGATGAGGGGCTCCGAGACCACCGCGTAGAGGTGGATCAGATTCATCGCCGTGCGCAGGGTGAGGGCCGCGCCCTCAGGGTTCGTCTTGATCTCCAGCCAGGGGGCCTTCTCCTCCAGGTAGGAGTTGCCCGCCGACCACAGAGCGCGCAGCGAGGCCGCCGCCTTGCGGAACTGGATGGCCTCCATGTGCTCCTCGTACTCCGCGAGGAGCCGCGCGATCTCCTCACCGAGGCGCGCCTCCGCCTCACCCGGCTCGCCGCCCGCCGGGACGTCGTCGCCGAAGCGCTTGCGGGAGAAGGAGAGGACCCGGTTGACGAAATTGCCGAGGGTGTCGGCGAGGTCCTTGTTCACCGTGGCGGTGAAGTGCTCCCAGGTGAACGACGAGTCGTCGGACTCGGGGGCGTTGGCGATCAGGAAGTAGCGCCAGTAGTCGGCGGGGAGGACCTCCAGCGCCTGGTCGGTGAAGACGCCGCGCTTCTGCGAGGTGGAGAACTTGCCGCCGTAGTACGTCAGCCAGTTGAACGCCTTGACGAAGTCGACCTTCTTCCACGGCTCGCGCACGCCCAGCTCCGTGGCCGGGAACATCACCGTGTGGAAGGGGACGTTGTCCTTCGCCATGAACTCGGTGTAGCGGACGTCCGTGTCGACCTCGTACCACCAGGACTTCCAGTCGCCCCCCGTGGCGTCCGCCCACTCCTTCGTCGCACCGATGTACTCGATCGGGGCGTCGAACCAGACGTAGAAGACCTTGCCCTCGGCCGCCAGCTCCGGCCAGGTGTCGGCCGGGACCGGGACACCCCAGTCCAGGTCGCGGGTGATCGCACGGTCGTGCAGCCCCTCGGTCAGCCACTTGCGGGCGATGGAGGAGGCGAGCTGCGGCCAGTCCTTCTCATGGCGGGCGACCCACTCCTCGACCTCGTGCTGGAGCTTCGACTGCAGCAGGAAGAGGTGCTTGGTCTCGCGGACCTCCAGGTCGGTGGAGCCGGAGATCGCGGAGCGCGGGTCGATCAGGTCGGTGGGGTCGAGGACGCGCGTGCAGTTCTCGCACTGGTCGCCGCGGGCCTTGTCGTAGCCGCAGTGGGGGCAGGTGCCCTCGACATAGCGGTCCGGCAGGAAGCGGCCGTCGGTGGGCGAGTAGACCTGGCGGATCGCCCGCTCCTCGATGAAGCCGTTCTCGTTGAGGCGGCGGGCGAAGTGCTGGGTGATCTCGACGTTCTCGGAGCTGGAGCTGCGGCCGAAGTAGTCGAAGGCGAGGTGGAAGCCGTCGTACACAGCCTTCTGCGCGTGGTGCGCCTGGGCGCAGAACTCGGCCACCGGGAGTCCCAGCTCCTTGGCCGCGAGTTCGGCCGGCGTGCCGTGCTCGTCCGTCGCGCAGATGTACAGGACGTCGTGGCCGCGCTGGCGGAGGTACCGGGAGTACACGTCCGCCGGGAGCATGGACCCCACCATGTTGCCCAGGTGCTTGATCCCGTTGATGTACGGAAGGGCGCTGGTGATGAGGTGTCGAGCCATCGCGGGCTGCTCCCAAGTCGCTACGTCAGGTGACGATACGTCCGTTTTCGGGTCGTCTGCATCGTCTACGAACCTTGAAATCGTAGCCGACATGGGCGGGCCGCCCGCTTCCCGTTCTGAAGGGTGGGAAGCGGGCGGCCCGGGGTGGTGCCTTCGGGAGCCGGATGGATCACGGGCGCCAGGAGGCCAGTACGCCCTCGTAGACCTCGGCGTCCGTCAGCTCGCGCGGGGTCTCGCCCGCCAGGAAGGCCGACGTGTTGTCCGTCTTCAGCTTGCGGATGTAGTCGAAGGCCTTGTTCTCCGGGTCGCCGAAGGCGACGAAGGAGAAGAAGACGGCGGGGTGCCCGGCCGCGGCGTCCGTGAGCGACTGGGTGGCCGGGGTCTTGGCGTCCGGGGCGCCGTCCGTCTGGAAGACCACCAGGGCGGGGAGGGCCGGGTCGGCCGACTTCTCGTGGTGGGCGGTCACGGCTTCCACGGCCGCGTGGTAGCTCGTGCGGCCCATGCGGCCGAGCCCCGCGTGCAGGTCGTCGATCTTGTTCTCGTGCTCGGTGAGGGTCAGTTCGCCCGTGCCGTCGAGCTCGGTGGAGAAGAAGACGACGTGGACCGTGGCCTCGGGGTCCAGATGGGCGGCGAGGGCCAGGGCCTGCTCGCCGAGGGCCTGCGCCGAACCGTCCTTGTAGTACGGGCGCATGGAGGCCGAGCGGTCCAGGACGAGGTAGACCTTGGCGCGGGTGCCGGTGAGGCCGTGCTTGTCGAGGACGGTGGCCGCGGCTTCGTAGGCGGAGGCGAGGCCGGGGGCGAGCGTCTTGACGCCGGAAAGGGTGAGGGGGGCGGCGGCCGGGGCTGCCTCGGGCTCGGTTTCGGCTTCGGGCTCGGGTTCCGGGGTGGTTTCGGGCTCGGGGGCGGCCTCGGGCTCGGGGGCCGTCTCGGCTTCCGGCTCGGGCGCGGCTTCGGTTTCCGGCTCGGGTGCGGATTCGGGCTCCGGCTCGGCTTCCGGGGTCACCTCGGCGGCGGGTTCCGGGGTCGGCTCGGGTTCGGGCTCGGCGGTCACCTCGGCCGCGGGCTCGGGCTCGGCGGTGGCCTCGGGCTCCGGCTCGGCGGCGGCTTCCGGGGTGGTTTCGGGCTCGGGGGCCGTCTCGGCTTCCGGCTCGGGCGCGGCTTCGGTTTCCGGCTCGGGTGCGGATTCGGGCTCCGGCTCGGCTTCCGGGGTCACC
>NZ_JBEYVV010000033.1:64350-77874 GCF_040644155.1 Streptomyces sp. NPDC047022
CCTCGGCGGCGGGTTCCGGGGTCGGCTCGGGTTCGGGCTCGGCGGTCACCTCGGCCGCGGGCTCGGGCTCGGCGGTGGCCTCGGTATCCGGTTCGGGGGTGCTCTCCGGCTCGGGTCCGGGGGGCACCTCGCCGATGGGCTCGGGGGCCGTGCCGGTCTCCGCTTCGGGGGTGACCTCGGCGACCGGCTCGGGCTCCGCGGCCTGCGGCTCTTCCGTGGTGGTCTCGGGCTCCGCGGCCTGCGGCTGCGCGGTCTCGGCCTCCGCCTCGGTCACGACCGGCGTGTCGGCGGACGCCTCAGGAGCCGTCTCCTCATCCGTCGACGTCGCCTGCCTCGGCACGGTCACGTGGTCGAACGCCGCCGACACCAGGTCGTGTTCCTCCGAGGGGTCCGACGACTGCTGCGCCGGGATCCCCGGTGCCGCGGCCGGCTCGGCGGACTCCGTGCCGTGCGTCTCCGGCTCCGCCGCATGCGCCCGTGCCGAAGCCGTCGGCTCCGCGGGCGTCGGTGTCTCCTGCGAGGGCTCGCCCTCGGCGGAGCGACCCTTGCGTGAGCGGCCGAACGCGTTCCGCAGGAGAGTGAGAATGCCCATGTGCGCAACCCTTCGCGTGAGTTGGTGCCCGTCGATCCCTGGCCAGGACGGACACGTAAGGTTAACGGGCACAGGTGGCGATCTTGGGCAGGGTCCGGCCATCGGAAGCGCCTTATGTCAAGACCGCAATCACGCTGTTACCGGCCCCGCCGACGCGCCGCGAATCACCCCTTCCGCCGTCCGCCATCCGGCCCCCCCGACCGCCGTCACGCGATGCGTCATGGCCCGGTTCCCCCGACAGCGCTGAAAGGCCTCACGCCCTGGGATTCCAGGGCGTGAGGCCAGAGGGCCGAGAAGCGGCGCCGGCGGGGGGCCTACGGCATCGTCGGTCTGTCGCGCCCAGCCATCACCAGCGCCCAGATCACGAACCCGCCGATCGCGATGGCGATGACGGACCAGACCGGGGCATACGGCAGGAACATGAAGTAGAGGATCATGTACAGGGCCGCGAGGCCCACGCCCACCCAGCGCGCCCACTCCATGCCCTGGAGCACGCCCCAGCCGGTGATCGCGACCAGCGCGCCGACCACCAGGTGGATCCAGCCCCAGGTGGTGAGGCTGAACTGGTACACGTAGTCGCCGACGTGGACGTACACATTGTTCGTGGAGATGCCCGCGATGCCGTTGAGTACGCCCACGATGCCGCCGACCACCATCAGGACCCCGGCGAACGCCGTGCCACCGGTGGCCCAGGCCTCCTGTTTGGGGTGAGGGGTGCGTGTGGTGTGCTGGACCATGGGGTTGCCTCCTCTTCTGGGCGGATTCGCCTCGGTTGCCCTCAGGCCTGGACGCGCGTCGGCTGTTCCGCGGGGGTTTGTGAGGGTGATGCGGATGCGCGGCGGCGACGTGCGTACATCCCCGTGAGCCAGGCGACCAGGGCGACCGTGAGGCCGAGCGCCATCAGCAGCCAGGAGGCCGTTCGCAGGGTCTTGGTGAGCGCGTCGTAGACCGCGCCGGCCGCCGCGTGCGAGACGTCCGCCGGGAGGTCCTCCAGCGTCATCCTGCGCCCCACGGCGACGGCCACGACGAGCAGGGCGGCACCCAGCGCCGTGCCGAGCCCGGTCGCCAGCACGGCCCGGCGCCGGTACACGGCCACCAGGATGCCGGTCAGGGCGAATCCGACCGCGGCGATGGGCAGCCAGAAACCGGCGACTTCGAGCACGTGGAACCCCTTCCGGAGTCTCGTCAGATCCGCCGACCGCAGCAGGGTGACCTCCGTGTGCGCGACCGGGATGCGGTCCGCGAACGGCACGTGCTCGTCGGTGAGTTGCCGTTTCATGCGTTCGGCGGCGGGGGCGAGATCGATGGTGACCGGGCGGTCCCCGTTGTCGCGCAGGGCGCGCATCACGGCGTCGTGGGCACTGAGGTTCGCCGTGTCCCAGGCGGTGCGGAAGGCCGGGGTGCCGGTGAACGAGCGGACCGCGTCATGGACGAAGGCGTGCACCGAGCCCTGAAGCGGCGGGCCGACGTGCATTTCGCGCATGATGCCGTCGGTGACGGCGGACGCGACCGCCTCCCGCACCTGGGTGTCGGAGGCCAGTGCGGCGGTGGTCGCGGCGTAGCGGGAACCGTCCTCGATGGCGTACGTCGCCCACGCGGCGAGCACGCCCAGCGGCGCGAGCAGGCACGCGAGAACGACCAGCACTGAGGAGACGACGCTCCTGGCACGTCGAGACACATCATCAGCGAACCGTGCCGCCCGGCGGTCGGCGAGTGATGGGCGAGCGAAATACATGCAATCGGGTGGATGTGACAATCGGATGGGGGAATGCGGTGGTACGAGCGGTGGCGGACTCGCGTCAGGCCCCTGATGCCCCGGTTCCCGCTCTCGGGTGGAGGGTTCACCCGAACGGGTGTTATCTGGTGGTGAGGAGAGACGACTCGGGCTCCTCGACCGGCTCCCGGGAGCGATCCCGGGTGACGGGTGAGTGAGGGAGACGCATGAGGCCCCGGCGTCGGTGTGGGCCGACGGCCGGGGCCTCGTGCGCCGGGAGGCGCTCTCAGACGTACGGGGGCGGTTGCGCGGGAAGGGGGCTCAGGCCATTCGCCAGTGGTCCTCGCCCGGTTCCTCGTGCGTGTAGTACCGGTAGAAGTCGAACAGGAACGTGCCCACGGCCACCGCCAGCGAGATACCGCAACTGCGCAGCACGCTGTGACCGGTCAGGCTGTAGAGGAAGCCGAACGTGACGCCCACGAACACCGCCCACAGCGTCGCGCGTGCCTCACGCCGCAGGCGCGGCGCCACGGTCAGCACCGCGTAGCACAGCGCGGCGAACACGATCGCGCAGACGAAGCCGAACAGCACGTTCCAGCCGGTGATGGAGCCGGCGTCACGCATGTTCGCCGCGGCCCAGTAGCCGTAGACGAGTCCGATGGCGACGGGCACGGCGATCCGCGCGATCCAGTGTGTACGTGTGTCGAGGACCTCGGGCGGGCGGTAGCTCTCGACCCGCGCGCCTCTCCTGGTGGCGGGTGTGCGTGTGGTCCTGCGCACGGGTGCGGCATGAGCCATGGGAACGCTCCTTCCTCCTCGCCCCCCGCTCCACCCCCGCATCCAGCGCACACCTGCCCGGGGCGGCCGGCAAGTCGGGATGCGGGCCGGGATGCGCGGCCGACAGGGGCGTGTTTCGCTGGGCCTCATGAGGATCGTGCTGTTCGGGGCCACAGGCATGGTCGGCCGCAGGATCGCGGCGGAGGCGGTGCGGCGCGGCCACCGGGTCACGACCGTGAGCCGCTCCGGGGAGTCACCCGTGCCCGGGGTCACCGCCGCCGTGGCCGACGCCTCGGACCCGGTCAGGGTCGCCGCGCTGGCGGCTGGGGCGGACGCCGTGGTGAGCGCGTGCGCGCCACCGCGGGACGGCACGGAGCCGGGGGCGCCGTTCCTCGCGCTCAACCGTTCTCTGGTCCAGGGCACCCGTGAGGCCGGGGTCCGGCGGATCCTCGTGGTCGGCGGCGCGGGCAGCCTGGAGGTGGCGCCCGGGCAGGAGCTCATCGAGCAGCCCGGCTTCCCCGAGGAGCTGCTGGGCGAGGCGCGCGCCCACCACGACGTCCTCGAGTACTACCGCACGGTCTACGACCTGGACTGGACGTATGTCTCCCCCGCCGCCGAGATCGCCCCCGGTGAGCGCACGGAGCGCTTCCGGGTGAACGGCGACCAGCTGCTCACCGACGCGGACGGCGCCAGCCGGATCAGCGCCGAGGACTACGCGGTCGCGTGCGTGGACGAGCTGGAGCGGGACGCGCATCCGCGTGCCCGCATGTCGGTGGCGTACTGACGGCCGAAGCACGAAGCGGGAAGCACGCACGGGACCAGGGGAACGGGCCAGGGAGCACGGACCAGGGAAGGAACCAGGAAGCACGCATCGGAAAGTACGTACGAAGGACGGACGAAGGACGGCAGCGCCGGTGCCCACCAGGCGACCACCCTACGGCCCGCCGCCGGAGGAGGGCCGGGGGGAGCGACACGGCAGCGGGGAGCAGAGCGGTGCTCTCCTTCGGAAGCACCGCTTCTTCCCGAGGCTCGGCCTCCCGCGCCGTGTTCCTGCCCACCCCACCCTTGGCGCCTCGTTCTCCGAACCCTCCGATCCCTCCACCCGCTCCGGCCTCTCCGCCGTCTCCGTCCCCGACGAATCCGTGCTGGACGGCCCGGCAACCCACTCCGCGCGTGGCAGGGCCTCGGGACCGGCGCGCGACAGACGCACCGGACCCGAGGGTGACCGGGCAGCGCGCCCCAGGGGCGCCGACGCGCTGTCCACCACCCACCCGCTGCTGCGGGTGCGCGGGCGCAGCGTCGCCTGGCTGCCGCCCCTCGTCCTGCTCGCCGCCATCCCCGCGCTCGACTGGTCCACGAGCGGTGACTTCCGGACCATCTCGTGGGTCGTGCTGGTCCCGGGTATCGCCGCCGCGCTGTGCGGGCTGCGCACCACGGTGGGCATCGCCGTGCTGGCCGTCCTCACCTACGAGCTGGAGGACCGTGCCTGGCCGCATCAGTACCAGTCCGGGCTGCCCGACTTCATCCTGGTGGTCGCGGGCAGCGTGCTCGCCGTGCTGGCCTGCGCCGTCCGCCTGCGCGGCGAGCGGCGCATGCTGCACATGCAGGACGTCGTCGACACCACACGGCGTACGGTGCTGCGCCCCCTCCCGGCCGGATGGGGCGGACTGGACCACGCGGCCGTCTATCTGCCCGCGGACAGCGTGGCCCGCGTCGGCGGCGACTTCTACGACATCCAGCCCGGTCCGCAGGGCACCCGCGTCCTGCTCGGCGACGTCCAGGGCAAGGGGCTCGGTGCGGTCGCGGCGGCGGCGGGGCTGCTGGGCACGTTCCGCGAGGCCGGGTACCACGACCCCGGCCTCCCCACGGTGGCCGCGAAGCTGGAGGCACGGATGCGGCGGCATGTGTTCTACTGCGCCGCCATCGGCCGCGACGACGACGAACGCTTCGCCACCGCCGTGCTGGTCGGCTTCCCGCAGGACGGATCGCAGGGCGCATCGCAAGGCGCACCGCAGGACGCATCGCAGGAACCGCACGGCGTGCCCCCGTACGTGGAGGTCGTGAACTTCGGGCATGAGCCGCCGCTGGTGGTCGGCGCCGACGGCGTACGCGCGCTGCCGCTCGGAGAGGGGCTCCCGCTCGGTCTCGCCGCGCTGGGCAAGGGCCTGCCGCCCCCCATGCGGCTGCCGCTCGCGGAGGGCGAGACGCTGCTGCTGTTCACGGACGGGGTGAGCGAGGCGCGGGACGCCGCCGGTGAGTTCTTCCCGCTGCGGGACCTCGTGGCACGCGCCCTGGCCGAGGATCCGTGTGTCGCCGAGCCCGGGAACCTGGTCCGCCTCGTCCGGGACGGCACGCTGCAGCACAGCGGCGGCCATCTGGAGGACGACACGACGATCTTCGCCGTGCGCAGACGCCCGGCACGCCCGCGATGAGCCACGCGGACGGACTCGTATGAGGGGACCCGCACGGGCGGGTTTGCTCTCCTTTCGTCGCACCTTTGCACGCGCAGCGGCTACGGTGCTCGCTGGAGGGTCCGAATCGAACGGGTCGATCGGGAAAGAGGACGATGCCCGGAACCGTGCTGTTGCTCGCTGCCTCACCGGCGGGCAAGGGGTGTTTGGTGGACGCGGCCTCCGTGCTCCCGGTGCTCGCGGCCGTCGCCCCACCGGTGCTGTCCGGTACGGACACGGCCCATGTGGTGGAACTCGCCGACCCGCTCGAACCGCAGGCGGTCCTCACCCGGCTGCGGGCCGCCGCGACCGCCCCGGGCCCGCTGACGCTGTTCCTGGCCGGGCAGCTCCAGCTGGACCGCCGGCAGCGTCTGCCGCACCTCGCGCTGGCCCGCACCACTCCGTCGACGGTCCGCTACACCGGCCTTCCCTGGCACTGGATCCGTGAGGAGCTGCGGCTGCGGTCCCCGGGTACGACGGCGGTGTTCGCCGATCTGCACGCGGACCAGGAGGCCTGGCAGCAGTTGCGCGCCGTCTCCCTCGACTGCGGTCCCGCCGTCCCGCTGTTCGGCCGTATCGCCCCGCCGCCGTCGCGCCGTGCGCCGGCCGCCCCCGTGTATATGAAGGCTTTGGCCACGATCCTGCGCAGCGGACACCGCCCGGACCCGCGGACCCTGCACGACCGGACGCTGGCCCGTGTGTACGGGGAGTCGGGCGTGGGGAAGGACATCGTCCTGACGCCCGACCTGCCGATGCCGGGCGCTCATCGGTACACCCCGCCGACCCCGCCCTCGCCCTTCCCGGCCCCGCTCTCCCGCTCCCCGATCCCGCTCGCGCCCTTCCCGACCCAGCTCTCCGCCTCCCCGGACCCGCACGCCGCGCTCACCGCCGCCGTGCAGGACGGCCGTCACACGGAGGCGGCCGAACTCGCCGAGCGGTGGGAGCAGTCGGCGCTGCGGCGGTACGGACCCGGCTCCGAGGAGGTGCTGCACTGGATGGAGGTCCGTGCCGACCTCGCGATGCTCGCGGGCGACGCGGGGCTCAGCTGCGAGACCTGGCTGGCGGTGGCCAACATCCGTCTGTCGGCGGGGCTCAGCCCGAAGGACCCGGTGGTGGAGGCGGCCGTCGACCGCGCCCACCACCAGTGGGGCCGCATCGGCGACGCGGTACGGGCCGGTGAACTGGGCCCCGCCCTGGCCGACTTGCGACAACGGGTGCCGGGCCGCAGGGAAGGCGCCCTCAACCACGTCCAGGAGCAGTTGCGCAGGCTGAACCGTCAGCTCCAGACCCAGCCGTGAGAGCGAAGGGCGCATGGACGTATCGGCGTATGGGCGTGTGGGTGCATGGGCGTATGGATGTAAGACCGTAAGGGCCCGAGGCGCCTACGACTTCGCCAAGCAGGCCAACGTCCCTGACGCCAACGTTCGTACGCCGGGCGCGACCGTGGACAGATCGGGCGCGAAACGGGGGCTGTGGTTGCTCGGGACCGCCGCGAACTTCTCCATCAGCTCGGCACCCGGCGCCGCCTCCCACACCTCGGCCGGGGTGCTGGTCACGAACCAGTACGCGTACGGGACACCGTCCGGCGCCAGATGCGGGAAGTCCTCGCTGCCCATCGCCGGGCCCGGGTCGAAGACCGTGTCCGTGCCGAACACCTCGCCGTGCACGGCAGCGACACGGCGGTCGGTGGCGGCGTCGTTGACCGTGACCGGGAAGTCGGCGCCCACGGTCACCTCGGGCTCGCGGGGGCAGCCCGCGGCCAGGCACTCGCCCTCCGCGATGCGCCGTATCGCGGCGATCATCCGCTCGCGGACCGAGGGCGACTGCGTACGCAGGCTGAGGGCGATACGCGCCTTTGAGGGTATGACGTTGTGCAGGGTGCCCGCCTCGATCCGGCCGACGGTCAGCACCGCTGAGTCGCGTGCCGCGATCTCCCGGCTGACGACGGTCTGGAGCCGGGTGACCAGATAGGCGGCCGTCACCACGGGGTCCACGGTCGACTCCGGGCGCGAACCGTGGCCTCCCTTACCGTGGATGACGATGTCCACGTCCGTCGAGGCGGACAGGATCAGTCCCGGGGAGTGCGCGTAGAGTCCTGCCGGGCCCGGTGCGGCGTGCTGGCCGAGCAGGACGTCGGGGCGCGGGAAGCGTTCGTACAGTCCGTCGGCGACCATCGCCCGCGCGCCCCGCCCGGTCTCCTCGGCGGGCTGGCCCACCACGAGCAGCGTGCCCGACCAGGTGTCACGTCCGGCCGCAAGCGCTCCGGCGGCGCCCGCCAGCCAGGTGACATGCAGGTCGTGCCCGCAGGCGTGCATCACACCGGGCACCTCGGAGGCGTACGGCAGACCCGTCTCCTCCGCGACCGGCAGGGCGTCCATGTCGGCGCGCAGCAGGACGACCGGGCCGTCCCCGTTGCGCAGCACGCCCACGACACCGGTGCCGCCGACGCCCTCGGCGGTCTCGTACCCGGCGTCGCGCAGCCGTCCGGCGAGTTTCCCGGCGGTCCGGTACTCGCGCGAGGACAGCTCGGGATGGCGGTGCAGATCCCGGTAGCACTCCTCCAGCGAGGTGACCGGGAGGTCGGCGGTGAGGTCCAGAGCGAGACGTGCGGCGGCGGAGGTCACGGGGCCAGGGTAGGGGCGGGGCGGCTCCCCCGGCAGTGGGCGTCGTACGCGGTACGCGGTCACGGAGTGACGACTGGGAACTCGACGTCCGGTTGTGTCACGTATGAGAACAGGCGTTTGAGCAGACTCCGGTCTCCCTCCGTCCGGATGCCGGCCAGGCCCTTGCCCGCGAGCAGGCCGAGGAGTTCGGGGCGGGTGAGGGTGAGGGTCAGGCCCGCGTGCGGCTTCGGTGTGCGGTGCAGGGGGTGGCCGCGGTGTGTGAGGGTGCCGTGCTCCAGGTTGATCCGGTGCCGGCGCTCCTCGTCGATCACGATCAGGTCGATGGTGAGCCGCGGCTCCTGCGCGGCCCGTGGCCCGTCGATGCGGACCGCGAGGGAGTCCAGCAGCATGTCGACGGTGAGTTGCGAGGTCATGCCGGCGATGTCCGTCGGGACGGCGGCTCCGCCCGTGTCCCCCCGCAGTTCCTGAGCGCCGGTCAGGTAGATGTTGCGCCAGGGCCCGTTCTCCGCGCCGTGTCCGAGTCGTTCGTACACCCCCGCCAGCGTGCTCTTCGCCTCGGTGTGGTCCGGGTCGGCGAAGACGAGGTGGTTGAGGAGGGTGGCGGCGAAGCGCAGGTCACCGGTGTCGGCGTACCGGCGTGCCGCCGCGAGCATCGCCTCGGGGCCGCCGGCCACGTCCACGTACCGCCCGGCGAGCTCGACCGGCGGATGCTCCCACAGATGGGCCGGATTGCCGTCGTACCAGCCCATGTACCGCTGGTAGACGGCCTTGACGTTGTGGTTCAGGGAGCCGTAGTAGCCCCGCGCGTGCCAGGCGTGTTCCAGCGCGGGAGGCAGCCGCAGCTGCTCGGCGATCTCCGTGCCCGTCAGCCCGATGTTCAGCAGCCGCAGCGTCTGGTCGTGCAGATACGCGTACAGGTCGCGCTGCTCCACCAGCAGCCGGACGACGTTCTCGTGCCCCCAGGTCGGCCAGTGGTGCGAGGCGAAGGCCACGTCGTAGCCGTCGCCGAAGAAGTCGATGGCCTCGTTCAGATAGCGGGACCAGACGCGGGCGTCGCGGACCAGGGCGCCGCGTGGGGTCAGGAGGTTGTGCAGGCTGTGGGTGACGTTCTCGGCGAGGCACAGGGCGCGCTGCTCGGTGAAGAGGAAGTTCATCTCGGCCGGGGCCTCGGTGCCCGGCGTCAGCTGGAACAGGATGCGTACGCCGTCCACGACCTCGGTCTGACCGCTGTGCGTGATGTCGACGGTCGGCCGGATGAGCGTGACCGTGCCGCCGGACAAGGTCGTGCCGAGCCCCGTGCCGATCTGGCCGTCCGGCGCCTTCGGCAGCCGTGCGCCGTACATGAACCCGGAACGGCGGGCCATCGCGGGCCCGGCGAACACGTTCTCGCTGACCGCGTGCTCCAGGAACCCGGCGGGCGCGAGCACCGGCACGCCCGCGTCCGTGTCGCCCGGCAGCACTCCGCGGGCACCGCCGAAGTGGTCGACGTGGGTGTGGGTGTAGACGAGGCCGGTGACGGGCCGCTCGCCCCGGTGCCGCCGGTACAGGGCGAGGGCGGCTGCCGCGCACTCGGCGGAGATGAGCGGGTCCACGACCACCACGCCCTCATGGCCTTCCACGACGGTCATGTTGGACAGGTCGAGCCCGCGCACCTGGAAGACACCCTCGGTCACCTCGTACAGCCCCTGCCGGGCGCACAGCTGCGACTGCCGCCACAGACCGGGGTGCGCGGTGGCGGGGCAGTCCGCGTCCAGGAACCCGTACGCGTCGGCGTCCCACACCACCCGCCCGTCCTCGTCGGTCACCGTCCCGGGTACGAGCGCGGCGACGAACCCGCGGTCGGCGTTCTCGAAGTCGGTCCGGTCCTCGAAGGGCGGGTGACCGTCAGGGGGCACGGCGTCCATGGGGCCAGCTTCGGCGCGGGCGGTGGGCGCGGCCAGCGGTGGGGGCCCGTTAGGGCCTCTCGCTTGGATCAGGCCGGATCAGGGAGCGCCGCCGGGGCCGCTCCCTCACGGGTCAGCGGGCCGAGGGTCCGCCGTACTCACCGGACTGACCGGACTCGCCGGGCTCGTCGGTGAGTCTGCGGAGCAGGCCGAGCAGGGTCGTCCGCTCGGCTCCCGACAGCGGTGCGAAGCACTCCGCGAGGACCTCGTCCGCGACCTGGTGCCCGGCCTTCAGGGTCGCCTCGCCCGCCGGGGTGAGGTGGTGCTCGATGCGCCGGCCGTGCCCCGGCCGGCGGTCCACGAGCCCCTGCGCGACCAGCCGTCCGGCGAGCGTGCCGAACGCCTGCTCGCTCTGGAACGTCGCCGCGGCCAGCGTCCGGGCACTCGCCCCCGGCGAACGGCTGATGGCGCGCAGCGCGTCCCACTGGGCGAGCGTCGTGCCCGCCGCGTTCGCGAGCCGGCTGTCCAACGCGCGGTGCTGCCGGTACTGGGCTTGCTTGACGGCTCTTCCGAGGATCTGCAGTTCAGCGGCCATGGGACCAGCGTAGCACCCTGACTAAGCTTGCTTATATAAAGATGTTTAGTTATCGTTTCCGGCATGACGACCTCTCAGACGCACACGATGCGACGCCCCGAGTCCTCCGAGCCCGCCCTCGTCCTGTCCGAGTCCGGAACCGGCCGGCCCGTTCTGATCCTGCACGGTGGCGGGGGCCCCGCCACCGTCGCCGGACTCGCCGCCCACCTGGCGCGCGGCGCCCACACCATCGTCCCCACGCACCCCGGCTGGAACGGCACCCGGCGTCCCGGCTGGCTAACCGGTGTCGACGATCTCGCACTGGCCTATCTGCATCTGATGCACGACCGGGGGCTGAGCGACGTGCTCGTCGTCGGCTCCTCGCTCGGCGGCTGGATAGGGGCCGAGATGGCCGTACGGGACCACGCGAGAATCATCACCGGGCTCGTCCTGATCGACGCCGTCGGTGTCGCGGCCGAGGGGGAGCCGAGCACGGACTTCTTCGCCCTCGACGCCCGCGGGGTCGCCGAGCACGCCTATCACGATCCCGACCGCTTCCACGTCGACCCGGCCGATGTCCCCGCCGGACAACTCGCCCTCCGGCAGGGCGACATGGCCGCACTCCGTGCCATCGCGGGCGACCCGTACATGTACGACCCCAAGCTGCTGCGCCGCCTCGGCCGGGTCCAGGTGCCCGTCCTCGCGCTGTGGGGCGAGAGCGACCGCATCGTCACACCCGCGTACGGCGCCGCCTATGCCGCCGCGTTCGGCGACGGCCGGTTCGAGGTCGTCCCCGGGGCGGGCCACATGCCGCAGATCGAGCAGCCGGAGGCCACGCTCGCCCTGATCGACGCGTTTCTCGCGGGGTGATCAACAGCACGTGCGCCGCGGGGCGCGTCCCATGGGCTCGGGCACAGTTCGCTCATAGGGTCGAGGCCCATGGAAATATGGGTTCTCTTTCTCGTCGTCGTCCTCCTCCCCGCCTGTTACGCCGGAGTCGAAGCCAGGGTCAAGCGCCTCGACCGCCGGGTCGTCCGTGTCGAGCAGAAGCTGGACCTGATCCTCGGCCACCTGGGGATCCGTCAGGAGGAGCCGGCCCTGGAGCAGGTCGCGGCCCTGGCGCGCGACGGCAGGAAGATCGAGGCGATCAACGCGTACCGCGAGCTCACGGGTGCCGGCCTCAAGGAGGCGAAGGACGCCGTGGAGCGGATCGGCGAGTAGCCCCCGTCGGGGCCCTATTGCGACCATCTTGCAATTAGCGCGCAGGTGCAGCAGGGTGGGACCCGCAGTACCCAGAGAACAGGGGATTGCGGTACCCGGCGACGAAAGGCCCTGCTCCATGCCCCCGTCCTCCCTCAGGATGCGCACGTCCATCACGCGGCAGGAGTGGGGCCGGCTCGGCGGGATGGCCGCGTTCATCCTCGCCCTGCACATCATCGGGTGGTTCACGCTCGTCGCGATCGTCGCGCCCGAGCACTACAGCATCGGCGAGAAGTCCTTCGGCGTCGGCATCGGCGTGACCGCGTACACCCTGGGGATGCGGCACGCCTTCGACGCGGACCACATCGCGGCGATCGACAACACCACCCGCAAGCTGATGGGCGAGGGGAAACGGCCGCTGTCGGTCGGGTTCTGGTTCTCGCTCGGCCACTCCAGCGTCGTCTTCGTCCTGGCGCTGCTGCTCTCGCTCGGCGTGCGGACGCTGGCCGGTCCGGTCCGCGACGACAACTCCGAACTGCACGACGTGACGGGCGTGATCGGTACGACGGTCTCCGGCACGTTCCTCTACGTCATCGCCGCGATCAATCTCGTCATTCTCGCGGGCATCTGGAAGGTGTTCCGTCAGATGCGCTCGGGGGAGTACGACGAAGCGGCCCTGGAGGAGCAGCTCAACAACCGCGGCTTCATGAACCGCCTCCTCGGGCGGGTGATGAAGTCGATCACCAAGTCGTGGCAGATGTATCCGCTCGGTCTGCTCTTCGGCCTCGGCTTCGACACCGCGACCGAGATCGCGCTGCTCGTCCTGGCCGGTTCGGGCGCCGCCTCCGGGCTGCCCTGGTACGCGATCCTGTGCCTGCCCGTCCTCTTCGCGGCCGGTATGTCGCTGCTCGACACCATCGACGGCTCGTTCATGAACTTCGCGTACGAGTGGGCGTTCTCCAAGCCGGTGCGCAAGGTCTACTACAACCTCACGATCACGGGCCTGTCCGTCGCCGTCGCGCTGATCATCGGCACGGTCGAACTGCTCGGCCTCCTCGCCGAGAAGCTCGGGCTGCACGGCGCCTTCTGGGACTGGATCGGGGGCCTCGACCTGAACACCCTCGGTTTTGTGATCGTCGGTCTCTTCTTCGCCACATGGGCGATCGCCCTGGTGGTGTGGAAGGTCGCCCGGATCGAGGAGAAGTGGACGGCGGGGCTCGCGCAGTCCGCGGAGCAGACGGCCGAGTAGCGGATTTTCATGTTCCGTATGTAGCTGAAGCGTGATGAGAAGCGAAGTCGTCACGCGTTCAACGAGGTTGACACCCGGTCCGGGCTGATCGACTATGTGTGCGAGCTGTGACGCGAGTAACTCAAGTAACGCGAGTAACCGGTGAGCCCAGTGATTCTCGCCGGCTCGTCGTTTCCCGTTGTCTCTCCCCGGCTCGTTTCAGCCATCCTCCATGGGCCCGGCGCTCTATTCCCCCGGTGAGCGCCGGGCCCACCTTTGTGTGCGCGGCCGTCCACCCCGGCGGTGGACCCGGACCGCGGACCCGGCCGGACGGCCGTGAACCCCTCCGTGCGTCCACGGCCGTCCGGGTCCGGGTCCCGGGCCACCGCCGCCCCGTGCCGGACCTGCCCCCGCACCCGGGCCCCCTTCGGCTCCAGGCCCATCACCGCGAGCGCGGTCAGCGACTTGCCGCAGCCCGACTC